>JBDTLN010000114.1:0-6927 GCA_039934795.1 Bauldia sp.
TCGGCGCCGAAGCCGAGACCGCGCACCTTGTCCTCGATGCCGGCGAGGCCGGAGAGGATGAGGATCGGCGTCTTGACCTTGGCGACGCGGAGCGTCCTCAGCACCTCGTAGCCCGACATATCGGGAAGGTTCAGGTCGAGAAGGATGATGTCGTAGTCGTACAGCTTGCCGAGATCGACGCCCTCCTCGCCGAGATCGGTCGTGTAGACGTTGAAACTCTCGGACTTGAGCATCAACTCGATGCTCTGCGCCGTGGCGCTGTCGTCCTCGATCAAAAGTACGCGCATGCCAATCCCCTCGCCCTTCTGGGCCTGGCGCGCCGGCAATTAAGCACCGACGCAAAGGAACGGTTAACCTCGATTCGCGACGCTAACAGCCATTAGTTAACAAACTCTGATTCCGTCACACAAGAGATTAACAAGAATTCTTCGGGATCCGACGCACTTGATTGAGATTCCGTGTAAATCGGCGAATTAGCACCTTGTTAACCAAGTTTAAGAAACTCCGCCAACCGATTCAAGAGACTCATAGAAATGCAGCCGTCTTTTCACGATCGCCTTTACCCCGAATTAAACCATCGTCGGTCATGATTAACGTCAGATGTAAACGAAAGGTTAGCGCCGCGGCGCGAAACCGCGAAATTGTAGACACCAGTCATCGGGAAAGCATGGCTGAATCCTGTGCCGCCTGGCCTCCCGAGGAGCATCCGTATGAAGTCGCGTGAAGCCGTTGTTCGACTGAAGCGCTTCCAGGTGGACGAGAAACGCCGCCAGGTCGGGCAGATCGAAGTTATGATCGCCGAGTTCGAGCGCATGGCGAAAGAACTAGGCGACCAGATCCATGCCGAGCAGGAGCGGAGCGGCATTCGCGACACGTCGCATTTCGCTTATCCCACCTTTGCCAAGGCGGCGATGCAGCGGCGCGAAAATCTGCTCGCCTCGGCTGCTGAACTGCGCGGCCAACTCGCGACGGCCCAGGCCGAGCATGCAGAGGCGGCAGAGGAACTGGCCAAGTCCGAAGCAATCGCCGAACGTGACCATGGTCGCGAAGTTGCCGTCCATGAGACCCATCGCGTCCGGGACCTGACGGCCGCTACGCGCTGATGGTCGTGGGGCGATCAGGCTTTCGGCCTGATCAGGGGAACATGCGGCCCGGCGGTTTCCGCGAGGTGCCCGGTTAACCGTGGATCGTCCGCGACTTCGATTGCGAACTTGAAGGCAGTGAAGCCGGCGCGAGCGTAGAAACGCACCGCGGCCGGGTGATCGAAGCTGCAGGTGTGCAGCCAGACCCGGGCAACCCCGCCTGACCAGGCTTTCTCTAGGGCGGCTTGCATGAGAAAGCGCGCGGCGCCGGTGCCGGTCACCTCGGGGACGACGCCGAACATGGCGATCTCGACTTCATCGTCTTGCCGGCGCAGTTCGGCCAGGCCGATCGCCAGGTCGTCGTCCCGCTCCAGAGCCACGATCTCGGTCGATGGCGCGGTCAGGAGCGTGGCGAGTTCTTCGTTTGGCATGACGGCGCGGGCGAACCAAAGCCAATCCTCACCAATCCGGCGGTAGAGATCGCGGTACCATGCAAGTCCGGGACGCGAAACAGTGCGGACAACCAGGCCCGCAGGAGCCGGGACTGGCTTGCGAGACGGTGGCGCCAACATCTCGAAGTAGGTGACGACGTTGGCGATCTTGCCGGGCGGCAGATCGGTGTAGCCATCAAGGGCGATCTCGATGGTGGGCATTGCGGCAGGGTTCAAGCGTCCGCGCCGAGCATCCGCCCGGCAGCGGCAATCGCGGCCGGCGGCAGTGCAGCCTCGGCTGCAAAAGCCAGAAGCAGCGGTTCGTCCTGAAGCAAGAACGCGATGACACCGGACAGGAAGGCCGGGTCCGCGGCGGCGGCGCGCAGATTGCCCGGTCCAAGCCCGGCGAGGGCGAGAAAACGACCAAGCTCCTCCGGTCGCGACGCCAGGAAAGCGAGAACCCTGATTGCCATCGTTTCGGCATCGTCCCGCGCCACCGATCGAACCGCGGAGTCCTGCATCGATTTGCCTTTCGTCAATGAATAGTTGCTAGCATTTCCTTATACAGGGATTCGATTTCGCCAACGTCCGGGAAGACCCGGCTTGGCGGCAGGACTATTGGACAATATGGCCAAGACGGTGCTGGTTGTGGAAGACAACGAGCTCAATATGAAGCTCTTCCACGATCTTCTCGAAGCCAATGGTTACGACATCGTCCAGACCCGCAACGGGCTGGAGGCGATCGACCTGGCGCGCAAGCATCGCCCCGACCTGATCCTGATGGACATTCAGCTGCCCGAAGTGTCCGGGCTGGAAGTCACGAAATGGATCAAAGAGGACGATGACCTCAAGATGATTCCGGTTATCGCGATCACCGCCTTCGCGATGAAGGGCGACGAGGAACGTATCCGGCAGGGCGGCTGCGAGGCGTACCTGTCCAAACCAATTTCCGTGAGCAAGTTCATCGAGACGGTCAAGGTCTATCTCGGCGACGCGTGAAGGAGTGAGTTCGAGTGACCGCACGCATTCTCGTCGTCGATGACGTCGTCGCCAATGTGAAGCTTCTCGAGGCGCGCCTGTCGGCGGAGTATTTCGAGGTCATCACCGCTAGCAACGGCCAGGAAGCGCTCGACATCTGCACCCGTGGGCAATGTGACATCGTCCTTCTCGACGTCATGATGCCGGTCATGGACGGGTTCGAGGTTTGCCGCCAGTTGAAGAGCAATCCGCGTACGGCCCTCATCCCGGTGATCATCATCACCGCCCTCGACCAGCCCAGCGACCGGGTCACCGGACTGGAAGCGGGCGCCGACGACTTCCTCACCAAGCCGGTCAGCGACATCGCGTTGATAACCCGCGTCAAGAGCCTGGTGCGGTTGAAGACCCTGACCGACGAACTCATGATGCGCGCGGCGACCACGAACGAGATCGACCTCGACCAGGCCATGGACACCGGGACGCTGGCGGGCGAGGGGGGACGCATTCTTCTTGTCGAGGACCAGCCGGCGACGGTCGAGAAGATCAAGGCGACCCTCGGCGCTCGGCACACCATCGACCACCAGGTCGATTCCCAGGAGGCACTCTTCAAGGCTGCCGAGGGGGAGTTCGATCTCGCGATCGTCAGCCTCAACCTCGAAAAGGTCGATGGGCTTCGCCTCTGCTCGCAATTGCGCTCGCTCGACCGCACGCGGCTGATGCCCATTCTCGTCGTCGTTGGACCGGACGACAATGCACGGCTGTTGCGCGGCCTCGACCTCGGCGTCAACGACTATCTGATGCGTCCGATCGAGCGGAACGAGATGCTGGCGCGCGTGCGCACGCAGATCCGTCGCAAGCGCTTCGCCGATCGCTTGCGCGACAATGTCCAGATGACCATCGAGATGGCGATCACCGACGGGCTGACCGGCCTGCACAATCGCCGCTATCTGGAACGTCATCTGGCGACGCTGGTGACGCAAGCCTCGGCTCGCAAGAAGCCGCTATCGCTTCTGGTCCTCGACATCGATCACTTCAAGTCGATCAATGACGGGTTCGGCCATGCCGCCGGCGACGACGTGCTCCGCGAATTTTCGCGGCGGGTGCGAAAGGCGGTGCGCGGCATCGACCTCGCCTGCCGGCTTGGCGGCGAGGAGTTCGTCATCGCGATGCCCGATACCGATTCAGCTCTGGCGCTGCTGGTCGGCGAACGGCTCCGCCAGAAGATCGCGGGCGACCCGTTTCTCGTTCAGGACGGCAGCCGGCAATTGACCGTGACAGTGTCGATTGGCGTTACGTGCCTCATGTCGCCGGCCGACACACCGGCATCGCTTCTACAGCGTGCCGATGAGGCCCTGTACAAGGCCAAGCGAACCGGTCGCAACCGGGTCGTTTCCGCGGCGGCCTGATATCCTCCGGTTGCAGCGTTCATGTGGCTTCGCACCAATTAAGCCTAACATTTTACTAAATAGCGATGTTCTGCAATCAATTGGGCCTTCAACGGTAGGCACGGCGCCGATCCGGCGGTATGGTCGGAGCGTTGGTTCGGTAGCGGTCGTTTTCTTTCAGCGCTGCCTCAAGTGGCGCCCAATGCCGAACCGGGACGATCTCGAAAACCCTACGGAGTGCTCAGGTCCGCCGCATCTCCTGGGTCCGTGGGGTCGGCCGGCTCCAGAACGGATTGAGTGGCCTCCTCGTACAAACCCGTTCTGGGCCGGCCACTAATTTTGCCGGCCTCGGCAACAAAAAAGCACCGCTCGCGCGGTGCTTTTTTATGCGCGGCTGAGGTCGCGACTACTTGATCTTCGATTCCTTGAATTCAACGTGCTTCCGCGCGACCGGATCGTATTTCTTCATGGACAGCTTGTCGGTCTTCGTCCGTGAGTTCTTTTTGGTCACGTAGTAGAAGCCGGTGTCGGCGGTGCTGACGAGCTTGATCTTGATGGTGGTGGACTTGGCCATGGCGGCGCCTCGCGAGACAAGAGTTGGCGGCACACTAAGAATCGCGACCCGAAAGTCAAGCCGAAGGCATCTGGCGGGGGCGTTCGCGCTGGTGCTTGTCGCGACGACAACGGCGTTTGCGGACGAGGTGGCGACAGCAATCTCCCGAAGCGCGTCCTATCCCGAAGGGCCGCTGCTGGTCGGCGATCAGATCTATTATACGGAAATGGGTAACGACCGCGTGATGCGGTCGGATGGGCATGGCGCGCCGGCAATCGTGTGGACGCGAGGCGGATGTGGTCCAACTTCGCTCGCGCGGGCGGCGGACGGGCTCTGGGTACTCTGTCACCGGCAGAACCGGCTTGTCAGAATCTCCGAGGCCGGCGAGACTCTGGCGGTGGTCGATCGAGACGATGAGGGGCGGCCTCTCTACAATCCGAACGCGTCGATCAACGATCGTCGGGGCGGCTTCTATTTCTCCTCCTCGGGACTCTTCTCGCCGGACGCTTCGGCAACCGGCGCGGTGCTGTATTTGTCCGCCGAGGGAACCCTGACGCGGGTCGCCGACGGCATCCACTATGCCAACGGCGTCGCTCTCTCGCCCGATGGCCAAGTGCTCTATGTCTCGGAGCATCTCGAGCGGCGAGTCCTTGCGTTCGACGTCTCAGCGGACGGAAGCCTCGGCGGGCGGCGCGTCCACCTCGTTCTCGACGATCTGGTGGGCAAGGATGCGGAGCGCGGCTGGTGGGTCGGCCCGGACGGGCTGGCTGTGGACCGCGCCGGCGATCTGGTGGTCGCCGAGTACGGCGCAGGGCATCTCCTGATCGTGTCGAAGGACGGCAGTCTGAAGGCGACAGTGCCCGTGCCTGAGCGCTTCGTCACCGCCGGAGTCTTCTCGGCGGATGAGCGGCGCCTGTTCGTCACCGCGCCCGATGCGCTCTCGCCCAACGATCGCGGCGCAGTCTACGCCATGCCCAATCCGCTGGCGCTGCCTTAGCGGGCGACGGCCACCATCCGGGCCACCAGCAGGATCACATACGCAAGGAAGCAGGCGGCGAGGACGACGGCAAAGCCGTGCGGATCCCACGCTTCCATGCCAATGCCGAGACCGGCGGGGCCGAACAGCGAGCCGGCCGAGTAGCAGAAGACGAAGGCCGAGTTGGCGGCGGCGAGATCGGCTCCGCTGAAACGCTGGCCGAGATGGGCGAGGCCTACCGTGTAGAGGCCGCCGATAAATCCGCCCCAGACGAACAGAAGCACCATTGCCCAAGGCAGGCTTGCGGCGACCGTGGGCAACAGCGCTGCGCCGGCGAGGCCGATGACGGCAATCACCAGCAGAAGTCTCCGCCGGTCGACCCGGTCGCTGACGAGGCCGATCGGAATTTGCAGCAAGACATTGCCGAGGGTGACGGCTGCGGCAAAGAGCACGACGTCGCTGACGGCGTGACCGACATGCTGGCCGTAGATCGGCAGCAAGGCGAAGCTGCCGCCCTCGGCGAAGCCGAAGGCCACGGCCGCGCCCGTGGCGGCGGGGGCGATGACAAGGAAGCGGAGAAACCCGCCCCTGGCTTCCTCGCCGATGGCCGGACTGTTGACCGGCGCCAGGATCACCGGAACAGCGGCGAGTGCCATAATGGCGGCGCCGATGAGGAAGGGGAGGAGCCCTTCAGTGCCGGCGATCGCCAGCACCGCCGGTCCGAGGGCGAGACCGATGGAAAGGACTGTCGCGTAGATGCCCATGATCAAGCCGCGCTGCCCGGCGGCGGCTGAACTTGTGATCCAGAATTCCGAGAGGATGAAGGCAACTGCGAGAGCCGCGCCAGAAACTGCGCGGAGCGGAAACCAGACCCAGAAATCCTCGAAAAGGTAGAAGAGCGGAAGGGTCGCCGCGCCGACAAGGATGGCGATGGCAAGCATGCGGCCGGTTCCGAAGCGGGCGGCAAGACGCGGCACGAAGGGCGTCATCGCCATGGAGGCCAGGCCCCAGGTTGCGGCGTTGATACCGATCCAGCCGGCACTGATGCCGCGCTCGGCGAGGGTGATGCTGAGCAGCGGGATGGCGAGGGCAATCCCGACGCCGACCGCGGTGATCGAGGCGATGGGGACTACAAGGCCGAGGGTGCTGGGGGAGAATCGCATGGACGATACGGCAGGTTGGCGTTAGCCGGTCTTCCATAACAGGCCTGCCGCGAATGTTGAGCCGGACGCGCCGCAGGTGGCTTCGCCCGGCGCCGATGCGCCCGGCACCACGGGCTACGCCGTATTGCGGATATCAACTTCCGATACGCTTGCCGGGGAGTTGCGCAAATATCGGCGCGTCCGGGTCAGGCGTGCCGTCAAAGCCATGCATGTAGAGGGCCCATTGCAGGCCGATCGTGGCGCCCTTCACGGGCTGCAGCAGGGCGAGGGTCAGACCGAGGGTAAGGGGGAGCCACACGGCAAGGTGGGTCCAGGTCGACCAGTCGACGACGAAGGTTACCGCCAGCATCAGCGGCACG
>JBDTLN010000115.1:0-6925 GCA_039934795.1 Bauldia sp.
AGGCCGGCGTCCTGCAGTCGATCGCGGTGCCCGAAGGCACGGTGGCGCTGGTCGGCGCCGTGGTCGCGGTCGTCGGCGCCGCCGGCAGCGCGCCGGCACCGGCGCCCGCCGCTACTGCCAAACCCGCTCCGCCCGCGCCGGCTCCCGTCGCCGCAGCACCTGCCGCTGCGGCCTCGCCCGCCACGGCACCGGCTCCCGCGCCGGCTGCTCCGGCAAAGCGCGAGCCGACGAAGATGACGCCGTTCCACGAAGTGATGACGCCGACCCAGAACTACGGCAAGGCCAAGCTCGCCAATGGTGCGGCGATCACGCCGCTCGCCCGCCGCCTCGCCTTCGAGGCCGGTCTCGATTCGGCCCGCATCGCCGGCACCGGTCCGCGCGGCCGCGTCACCCGCCGCGACGTGGAATCGGCCATGGCCGCCCGCGCCGCCGCGTCATCCGGGGCCGCCCCACTTCCCGCCGGCCCGACCGCCGATGCGGTCAAGGCGCTCTATCGCGGCGTGCCCTTCAAGGAGATCGCCCTCGACGGCATGCGCCGGGTCATTGCCCGCCGCCTGATCGAGGCCAAGACCACCATCCCGCATTTCTACCTGTCGCAGGATGTCGACACCGACCGGCTGGTGGCGGTGCGCGAGGACATCAACAAGGGCGCGCGGCGCGGCGCCGACGGCGAGCCGGCCTACAAGCTCTCGCTCAACGATTTCATCATCAAGGCCTGGGCCATCGCCTTGCAAGACGTCCCGGCCGCCAACGCCGCCTGGGCGGGCGACAGCATCCTCCAGTTCGAGCGTTCCGACGTGGCGGTGGCCGTCTCGATCCCCGGCGGCCTGATCACGCCGGTGATCTTCTCGGCCGAAGCCAAGTCGCTGTCGGCGATTTCCGGCGAGATGAAGTCGCTCGCCGCCCGCGCCAGGTCGCGCTCGCTGCAGCCGAGCGAGTACCAGGGCGGCTCGACCTCGATTTCCAATCTCGGCATGTTCGGCATCCGCGAATTCGCCGCCGTCATCAACCCACCGCAGGCGACGATCCTTGCCGTCGGCGCGGCGCAGCGCGCTCCGATCGAGAAGAAGGACGGCGGCGTCGCCTTCGTCGGCCGCATCGCGGTGACCCTCTCCTGCGACCACCGTGTCGTCGACGGGACGCTGGGCGCCGAACTCCTCAACGCCTTCAAGGCGCTGATCGAGAACCCGCTGCGCATGGTGGTCTGAGGGATTCTCCCGCGGTCCTCGGAAGCCCGCGCATCGGAGTTCGGCAAATGCGCGTCGGGACGGTGATCGGCTTCCAGAATCCCGCGGCATGGCGGCAGGGGTGGACGGACCTCTACGCGGCAACCCTCGATTTCGCCGTCCGTGCCGACACGCTCGGCTATGACGAGGTCTGGCTCACCGAGCATCACTTCGCCGAAGACGGCTACTGCCCGGCGCTGATGCCGGTCGCCGCGGCGATCGCGGCGCGCACCCGGCGCATCCGCATCGGCACCAAGGTTCTCCTGATGCCGTTCCACAATCCGGTACGGCTCGCCGAAGATGCCGCCGTCGTCGACGTCATCTCGAACGGACGCCTCGACCTCGGCGTCGCCGCCGGCTACCGCCATGAGGAATTCGCCGGTTTCGGCATTCCGCGCGAAGAGCGCGCCGCGCGGACGCGCGAGGGGCTGGAGGTGCTGGAACTTGCCCTCCGCGACGCGCCGTTCAGCTTCACGGGGCGGTTCGGCTCCTACAGCAACGCGCGCGTGACGCCGCCCGCCGTGCAGCAGCCGGTGCCGATCTGGGTGGGCGGGCGCAGTCCCGGCCCGCTCCGCCGCGCCGCCGAGGCCGGCTACCATCTCCAGTTCGCCGATTTCGACCTCGATCTCTGCGCCGCCGATCACGCTGTCTACATCGACGCGCTCAGAGCCGCCGGACGCGATCCCGCAGCCTACGAGATCGCCGCCGTCGCCAGCGTGTTCGTCGACGAGGATCCGGCGCGCGCCCGCGCCCTTGCCGAACCGCACATGCGCTACCAGCAGCAGATGTACCAGCGCTGGTTCGCCGCGGCCGGCGATCGCATCTCCGAGCCGGAAGCAAATGTCGCCGGCCTGCCGCCGGGTTGCCTCGTCGGCAGCCCGGAAGAGGTGCTCGAACAGATCCTCGCCGCCCACCGGCGCGTCCCGTTCACCCATTTCAGCTTCTGGACCCTGCTGCCCGGCCTCGCCCCCGTTGCGGCGACGGCCTCGCTCGAACTGTTCGCCGCGAAAGTCCTGCCGGGACTGCACGCCGCCTGAGTCGGTCCCGGCGCAGCCGGCCCGCCAGCGGCATCTGTGAAGTTCAACGCCGGCAACGCACTCATCCGAAGTCTTCGGGAAACGGACGCGCAAAACCACGCAACCGTGCCCGCCGCGCGTCGCCAAATTGCCCTGACTTTGTCATGCGAGCGCCGCAACGCGTCCGTGGTGCGTTGCTAGCTTCTTCGCATCGCGAATCAGATGAGACCCGAGGGAGTGGCCCGTAGTGACATCATTGCGGAGAGACCGGCGCACGGCGCGCCCTTCCGATCGCGCCCACGACGACGCCGACGTCGACGATGCCGCGGCGATCGAGGCGCGGCTGATCAGCGACCTGAACGGCGTCCTTTCGGCTTTCCGCCGCTCGGCCTACGCGCCGCCGATCCCCGGGCCGCTCCGCCGGCCGCGCGTCGCGCCGCCGCGGTCTTCGGCCAATGACGACGAACCGCAGCCCTGGGTGTTTCCGGAATATCCGTCCCACGCGCGGCGCCGGGCAGCGCGACCGTCGCGCGCCGGCAGGCGGATCGCGCGCCTTGCCGTCATGCTCGTCGCCTTGACGGTGGTCGTGCCGATGCCGCGGAAGGACGAGCCGCCAGTTCGGCATGCCTTGGGGCCGACCGGTCCGGTCGTCGCCAGCATCGTGCCCCCTCGGACGCCGGTCGCGACTGTCGCGGCCCCCGACCGACCGCCCTTGGTGTCGGCAAACTTGCCGGAAAGCAGTGACGCCGCCGTCCCCGTGCTCTCGGCCGACCCATCGGCCGAGTTGTCGACCCTCGCCGAGGCCGCCGACGCGCGCCGCCGCGAAGCCGCCGACCTGGCGCTGGCGCCTTCGCCCGGCAGGGAACCGGCCGATATCGCGCCGGGCGGCGAGGACCTGACCGTTACGGCAAATCTTGCGCCCGAGGCGAACCCGATGCCCGCCCCGCCAGCCGGTTCTCAGGATATCGACGACCGGCAGACGGCATCGATCGCACCGGCCGCGACGGTGGAACGATCCCTTCCGCCGATCATCGTACCGTGGGTCGCTTCGAGCACCGATGAGCAGGGCGATGCCTCGCCGACGCCTGACCCTTCGCTCGCCTCAACCGAAGGACCAGTCCCAACAGAACTAGCCGCCGTGGGTAGGCCTGCGAGCGTGCCGGCGCCGGAAGCGATCGAAGCAGAGCCCACGCCGGCGGCAGTCGAAGCGGAGCCCGTGCCGGAAGCTGCCGAACCTGAGGCCGTGCCGGCGTCCGCCGCCGCGGCCTCCCGCAAGATCCGCCTCGCCGTCAACATGCGCGCCGGGCCGGACAATGGCGACCGTGTCGTCGCGGTGATCCCGGCCGGCCGCGCGTTCGAGGTGCTGGGGTGCAAGCTCTGGTGCGAGGTGGCGTTCAACGGCAAGCGCGGCTGGGTGTTCAAGGATTTGATCGACGGCAAGAAGGCGCCGGCGCGTCGGGTCGCCCGCGCCTCCGCCCCGGCCGCAGAGGCGAAGCCGTGCAAGCCCGGCCTCGCCGCAAGCGCTCTCGCCCTCGTCCGTCGCGGCCTCGGCAACGAAAAGGCCCGGCCGGCGTGCTGAGCTCGCCGCTTTCGGCCGCCGGGCATCTAGGCGCCGAACAAACGCCGATCCCAGTAAACGGGCTGGTGCAGGCTCACCGCAATCGCCGTAAATTCCGGATGCGCGGGATTGATGAGCACATTGTTGTCGAGTCGCGCAACCACGCTGGGGACGATCAGGATCGCGCTGCGGCGCTCGGCGCACCATGCTTCGCCGAATGTCTTGCTTGTCGTAGCCGGCATCCGGTCCCAGCCGGGCAAGGCCGGCGGCGAGAACATCTCAAACGTGGTCCCGCGAGGAACGGTAACCGCGACATAATGCTGGTTCGGCGGCAGCCGACCACTGCCATGCGCGAGCTTTTCGAGCAATGCGGTTGAATAGTGTTCGGAGCAGTAGATAACCGGGCTGCCTGGCGTATTCCAACGCCCGGGCGCCAGGGTTGACCCGGTCGCATCGAAGATCGCATAGGCGCCGGCCGGGTCCCCGATCCGATAGCAGGTCAGGGTCCGGTCGAGAACCTGTGCTGTCACGCAGCGCTGCCGTACTTCAGGCTTCCGAGGATATCCGTCACCATTTCGCTGCCGAACTCGCTTTGGATAACCATGTCGATCGGGCGCTTGTCCTCGAGCATGGCGTGGGGGCGGAACAAGAAGTCCCGCGCCTCGGTTTCGTCTCCCCAAACGTCCAATGCAGTTCCCCAGACCCGCGCAAGGCGTGTCACCCGCGTCCCTTCTTCGGCAGACAGCACGTTCTTGCGCTTGCGACGCTCGTACGTCGCTCGCGGCACCAATCGATATTTGAATTGAGCGTCTCCGGGCGCAACGATCGCGGCGACCCTGTCCAACGCCTGGAGCGGCAGGCCGTCCTCAATTCGGGCAACCAGCGCGATTGGAGAATCGGACATTAGTTTTTTGGGCAGGCCGAGCACCGCAAACACATAAGCCGTTGCCAGCATGAAAGCCTTCCTTTCCACATGAGACAGACAATAGTCTCATGTGGCACAGCTTTCAATGCTTACGCGCCGGAAATGGCCCTTCTTGCCTGTCGCACAGACCTTTCCGCCACCGAAGGCGCTACCCCGCTGGGGCGGTCAAGGATTCAGTGAACTCCGATCTCCGTGCGCGGCGACCGTGTCGCGGTCCGTCAAAGGTTGCTGCCGCCGCCGCCGTCGATCCGCTGGCCGGTCACCCAGCGCGCATCGTTCGAGGCGAGGAAGGCGACCATGTCGGCGATGTCCTCCGGCTCGGCGATGCGGTTGAAGGCGCTGAGGCCCGACGCGAATCTTTGCGCATCCGGATTGTTGGGCAGCCAGCTCGCGTTCATCTCGGTGTCGACGACGCCAGGCTGGATGGCGTTGACCGTGATGTTGCGCGGCCCGAGATGCTTGGCCAGCACTTTTGTGAAGATATCGATCGCGCCCTTCGACATCGAGTAGGCGATGACGTCCGGGAAGGCGATGAGCGAGGTCTGCGACGAGATGTTGATGATGCGGCCGCCATCGGGAATGCGCGGCAGCGCCTTCTGCACGATGAAGAAGGGCGACTTGGCGTTGACGGCAAAATTCTCGTCGTAGATCGCCTCCGGCGTCGTCTCCATGAGACCGCGAAGGCTCACGGCGGCGTTGTTGACGAGGATGTCGATGGCGTTGCCGCGCCCGATTTTCTTCAGCGCCTTGTCGAGGCGGGCGAAGAGGCCGTCGATGGCCTTGAGCGAGCCGTCAAGCGGCGCCTTCACCGCGAAGGCAATGCCGCCGGCCTTCTCGATCAGTGCCACGGTTTCCGCCGCGGCCTTGTCGCGCGATGCGTAGTGGACGGCAACCGTCGCGCCGTCATGCGCCAGGCGGAGCGCAATTGCCCTGCCGATGCCGCGGCTCGCACCGGTGACCAGCGCCAGCTTTCCCTTCAGCCCTGCCATCTTCCCCTCCTGACGCGCCTTCGCTGAAGCCGGCGCCATCTTCTTCCGCCTGTCGCTTGCCGCTGTCATGTGTGGCCGCCTTCGGATTGCCGGAACCGGTCGAGCGTGACGGCGCCTATAATGACGAGGCCCTTGACGATGTACTGCCAGACATCGGGCACGCCGGTCAGGATCAGCCCGTTGCTCATTACGGCGATGATCAGGGCGCCGATCAGCGTGCCCCAGATCGAGCCGATGCCGCCGACGAAGCTGGTGCCGCCGAGGATCACCGCGGCGATGGCATCGAGCTCATAGGACTGGCCGAGCTGGATGCCATTGGCGGCGTAGAGCCGCCCGGCCGACATGACGCCGCCGAGGCCGGCGCAGAGGCCAGAGAAGCCGTAGACGAAGAGGAGGATCGCCCACACCCTGATACCGGCGAGGCGCGCGCCGCTGAGGTTGCCGCCAACCGAATAGACATAGATGCCCAGCACGGTGCGGCGGAGGATGAACCAGGAGACAACGATCGTCGCGGCGGCGATGACCACCAGAAACGGGACGCCGAACAACGTGCCGCTGCCGACATAGGCGAAGGGCAGTTCGGTATTGATGACCGTCTTGTCCTGGCCGAGAAGCCGGGCGAAGCCGCGCACGGCGGTCAGCGTGCCGAGGGTGACGATGAAGGGCGGCAGCCGGAGGCCGGCGATGAGGGCGCCGTTGATCGCGCCGCAGGCGAGCCCGGTGAGCAGGCCGGCCGGCAGGCCCAGCCAGCCGAAGCCCTCCCAGCCCGGAATCTTGGAGACGACCAGCGCCACCATGGCCGAGGCGGCAAGGATCGAGCCGACCGAAAGATCGATGCCGGCGGTCAGGATGACGAAGGTCATGCCGGCTGCGAGGACGATGTTGATCGATGCCTGCTGGGCGACGATCGATATGTTCTGCAGCGAGAAGAAGCGCTCGTTGAGCAGGTAGAAGACGATGCAGACGATGATGAGCACTGGCAGCATGCCAAGCGTGCGGAGCCCGAATCCGACGCCGTGGCGAAGGGCGCGCGCCGCCGGCGGCGCCCGGCTTTCCTCGCGGCCGACCGTCATTGCGCCGCCCTCCGGGTCTCGGTTTCCTCGGCGGTGGCGAGCTGCATCTCGGCCTCCTGGCCGAGCGGCACGCCGCCGGCGAGGTCGAGTTCGCCGACGATCTGACCGCCGCGCATGACGACGACGCGGTCGGCGATG
>JBDTLN010000116.1:0-6909 GCA_039934795.1 Bauldia sp.
GTTCTCTTGGGATCGATTGCACGAGGCACGTCGGGGCGCTAACCCTTTCCGAAATCACTCTAATTTAACCGAGCTCTTTAAGCCTATCCAAGGCTGGGCGTGGCAGTGTCCGTGCACAAGCGAGGTCCAACAAAAACCGGACCCGCGGGGAGTGCGTTTTGAGGCGTCAAACAGCTTTGGCCGGCGGAGCTTCCGCAGGGTCGAGCCGGGCGTTCCGGCTCGACCCGTTCGCCCTGCCGATCCGCTACACCGCCGCGCTCGGCGACGGGCGTTTCGGCCGCTCGTCGATTCACCTCGACCGCTATCAGGCGACGCTCAGCCCAAGCGCCACCGGCGGCGTGCAGAGGATGCTGACGTTGCCGGTTTCCGCTTATGCGGGCGTCGCCGTGCGGATTGTTGCCAGTGAAGACGGCACGATCAGGGCCCTGGTCGAATTGATGCATGATGATCCCGACCTGTCCCTGCCGCTTGTCGTCGCCGATGAGCCGGAGGATGTCGCCGCGGATTGGCAGGCCTGGGGACGCGCACTGAACCTTCCTCTCCTGCTCATCGCATCCAACGGCGAGATTGTTCGGGCGGCCGACCGCCTTGGTGGCCTGACCGTCGCCGCCGCCAAGCCGCGGCGCCGGCATTCCTATTTCGCCGCGCGCCGTCCGCGATTCCTCGCCCGCCGCAAAGCCGGGCGGAAGGGACCAGCCGAGGTTGTTGCGGGCCGCGAGATCATCGCGCGCAACTGACCTAGCGGCCTGCTCGTAGGGCCGCATCGGCGACAAGGGCGAGGAACAGAATCCAGCCGTAGTCGCGGTTGCTCTTGAACAGCTTCAGGCAACGCTCCGGGTCGTCGATGTTCAGGGTTGCCACCTGCCAGGCGAGCTGCGCCGCGCCTATCGCGAGGCCGAGCCAGGCGATCCAGCCGGCGCCGGCAGTGAAGAGCGCCCCGGCGACGAGGATCGTGGCGGCGCAATAGAACAGGGCCAGGAACGGTCGCGTGCGAGGGCCGAAGAGGCGCGCGGTCGAACGAACGCCGACCAGCGCATCGTCCTCGCGGTCCTGATGGGCGTAGATCGTGTCGTAGCCGATGGTCCAGAGAACGGCGCCGGCGTAGAGCAGCACCGGCGCCCAATCGAGCCGGCCGAAGAGTGCTGCCCAGCCCATCAACGCACCCCAGGAAAATGAAAGCCCGAGGCCGACTTGCGGCCAGTCGGTGACGCGCTTGAGGAACGGGTAGAAGACGATGGTGGCGATCGATGCGATGCCGAGGACTATCGTGAAGCGGTTGAACTGAAGAAGGACGATGAGGCCGATCAGGGCCTGAATGGCGAGGAAGAGCCGGGCGCTTGCCACACTCACCTGACCGCTCGGGATGGGCCGCGAGCGGGTTCGCGCGACCTTGTCGTCGATGTCGCGGTCGACGATGTCGTTGTAGGTGCAGCCGGCGCCGCGCATCGCGATGGCACCGACCAGGAACAGAAGAAGGTGCCAGGGGTCGGGCCAAAGCCTCGCGGCTGCCCCAGCGGCGAGCGCAGAGGACCACCAGCAAGGCCAGAGGAGCAGCCACCAGCCGATGGGCCGGTCGAGGCGCGCCAGCCTTGCGTATGGCCGCCAGGACACCGGCAGGAACCGGTCGACCCAGTTGCCCCGCGGTGCATCGGCAACGGCGGCATCGCTGGCGGGGGGCCGGTTGTCGGGCATGGCGAAGGGTCTTAGGCCGTTCGCGGCGGTGAGGGAAGCGTCGCGCCCATGGATGCCGCGCGCGCCGATGGACATCCCTCTTCTTGCTTGCTAAGCGCCGCTGATGAACGTCCTTCTCATCGGCTCCGGCGGGCGCGAACACGCGCTCGCCTGGAAGCTCTCCCAGTCGCCGCTCCTCACCCGGCTTTTCGCCGCGCCGGGTAATCCGGGCATTGCCGAGCATGCGGAACTGGCCGCCGTCGATATTGCCGACCACAAGGCGGTGATTGAGCTTTGCCGGAGGCTCGCCGTCGACCTTGTCGTCGTTGGACCGGAAGCGCCGCTCGTCGCCGGACTTGTCGACGACCTCGCCGAGGCCGGCATTGCGGCTTTCGGGCCAGGCCGCGAGGCGGCGAAGCTGGAAGGCTCCAAAGGCTACACGAAAGTGCTTTGCGCCGAGGCGGGAATCCCGACGGCGGCTTTCGAGCAATTCACCGATGCCGATGCGGCGCGGGCCTACGTGCGCCGGCAAGGCGCGCCGATCGTGGTGAAGGCGGACGGGCTCGCGGCGGGCAAGGGCGTCACGGTAGCCATGACCGTCGAGGCCGCCCTCGCCGCGGTGGACGAGTGCTTTGGCGGCGCCCATGGCGCGGCCGGAGCGGCCGTCGTGGTCGAAGAATTCCTGACGGGCGAAGAAGCCAGCTTTTTTGTCCTCTGCGACGGGACGGTCGCCCTGCCCCTCGCGACGGCACAGGACCACAAGCGGGTTGGCGACGGCGACACCGGGCCGAACACCGGCGGCATGGGAGCCTTTTCGCCGGCCCCCGTCATGACCGAAGCCCTGCTCGATCGCGCCATGGCCGAAGTCGTCCAGCCGACCGTCGCGGCGATGGCGCGTCGCGGGGCGCCGTATCGCGGCGTGCTCTATGCCGGCCTGATGCTCACCGCATTGGGGCCGAAGCTGATCGAATACAATGTCCGCTTCGGCGACCCGGAAACCCAGGCGCTGATGATGCGTCTCGAAGGCGATCTCCTCGAGCTCATGCTGGCGACGGTCGAGGGCCGCCTCGCCGCGGCGACGCCGCGCTGGAGCGAGGGGGCGGCATTGACGGTGGTGATGGCCGCGAAGGGCTATCCGGGCGCCTATGTGAAGGGCGGCGCTATCGGTGGAATCGACGGGGCCGAGGCGGCCGGCGGGGTCAAGGTGTTCCAGGCAGGAACGGCCCGCCGCGATGGCCGGCTTGTCGCCAATGGCGGGCGCGTCCTCAACGTCACGGCGCTTGGTGCTTCGCTTGCCGACGCGCGGGCCAAGGCCTACCGAGCAGTCGCCGCCATCGACTTCGCCGACGGATTCTGTCGCAGCGATATCGGAGCGCGGGGGCCGGCCGGCAAGCCGGGATAACGGGCAAAACCGCGATCCGGCCTTTCACGTCGCCGTCGAATCCGACAGAATCGTGCAATGGAATCGACTCCGATGGCGATCCGCCGCCTCAGCGAAGAAATGGTCAACCGCATCGCCGCCGGCGAGGTGGTCGAGCGCCCGGCGAGCGTGGTCAAGGAGCTGGTTGAGAACGCGATCGACGCCGGAGCGGGTCGGATCGAAATAGTGACGGCGTCGGGCGGCATCGGGCTTGTCCGGGTCGTCGACGATGGCGCTGGGATGAGCCGCGACGATCTCGGCCTCGCAGTCGAGCGCCACTGCACGTCCAAGCTCGACGGCGGGCTCGACGATATCCGCAGTCTCGGCTTTCGCGGCGAGGCGCTGGCCTCGATCGGCGCGGCGGCGCGGCTGACGGTGACATCGCGCCAGACGCAGGCTGCGGAAGCCTTCGCGATTACAGTCGAAGGCGGCAAGGTCGGATCCGTTCGGCCGGCGGCGCTTTCGGGCGGAACCCGGGTCGATGTCGAAAACCTTTTCTTCGCCACCCCGGCGCGCTTGAAGTTCCTGAAATCGGAGCGTTCGGAGGCCGCCGCGATCAGCGACGTGGTGCGACGCCTCGCCATGGCCCATCCGGACATCCGCTTCAGTCTCTCCGGCAGCGACCGGCAGCCTCTCGATCTCGCCGCGGCCACCGGCGATGAGGCGCGCCTCATTCGCATCGGCCAGATTGTCGGCGACGATTTCCGGGACAATTCCGTGCGGCTGGAGGCGCTGCGCGAAGGTGTGCGTCTCGAAGGCTTCGCCGGCCTGCCGACCTACAACCGGGCGAACTCGCTCTGGCAGTTCCTTTTCGTCAACGGCCGGCCGGTACGCGACAAGCTTCTCCTCGGCGCCCTCCGCGGCGCCTATGCCGATCTCCTGAAGCGTGACCGCTACCCGGTGGCGGCGCTGTTCATCGCCATCGACCCGCGCCTGGTCGACGTCAACGTGCACCCGGCCAAAGCCGAGGTACGGTTCCGCGACCCCGGGCTGGTGCGTGGCCTGGTCGTCGGCGCCATCCGGGAAGCCCTCGCGCGAAGCGGACCCCGGAGCGCGACGACAGCGGCCGGCGCGACGATCGCGGCATTCCGGCCGGGATGGCAGCGGCCGACGCAGCCTTCGCCGGGCGCGTGGCGGCCGTCGCCGTCACGCGACAGCACAGCGCTGGCGCCGGGCTTCGCCGAAGCGGCGCAAGCCGCCTTCGCAACGATGACGCAGCCCTCCGCGGATACGCGCGGCGTCGTCGACAGCGCGGCGGTACTCTTTCCGCTCGGCGCGGCGCGGGCGCAGATTCATGAGACCTACATTGTCGCCCAGACCGAGGACGGGCTTGTCATCGTCGATCAGCATGCGGCCCACGAGCGGCTGGTCTATGAGCGCCTGAAACGCGGCCTTTCCGCCAACGGTATCGCATCCCAGATCTTGCTCATTCCCGAAGTCGTCGATCTGCCGCCGGAGGACGTCGACCGGCTCGCCGAACGCGCCGGAGAACTCGCCGAACTCGGCCTCGTCGTCGAACGCTTCGGTCCGGGCGCCATCGCCGTGCGGGAGACCCCCTCCATGCTCGGCGCAATCGACGCGCAGGGCCTGATAGCGGATCTGGCGGAAGAGCTCGCCGAATGGGACCGGGCGACGGGCCTCAAGGAACGCCTCGAGCGGATCGCCTCGACGATGGCTTGCCACGGGTCCGTGCGCGCCGGGCGGCGGCTCAAGCCCGCCGAGATGGACGCGCTCCTTCGTGAAATCGAGGAGACGCCGAACGCCAGCGAATGTAACCATGGCCGGCCGACTTATATCGAGCTGAAGCTCGCCGACATCGAGCGGCTTTTTGGCCGCCGCTGACCCGGACGCAGCCGGTTTGCCTCCCGGCCGTCGAGACGGCTATGGTCGGCGGCACATTGGGATGAAGACCAACGCGATGAACCGCATCGACATTTCCGGCCGCGGCGGCGAGGCGCGCCTGCGTTATCTCGACGGCGACTTCCAGATCCTCATACCGGGGACGTTCGTCCGCTGCGCGGTTACCGGCCGCCAGATACCGCTCGACGAGTTGCGCTACTGGAGCGTGGAGCGGCAGGAGGCCTATGCCGACGCTGCCGCGTCCCTGAAGCGGCATCAGGAAATGCGCGGGCGCTGAGCTCCTTCTAGAGGTTCTGCCGCGCGGCTGCGCGACCCCTAGCGTCGCCGATCATTTCCCCCACGGCGACCGGGTTCTCGAACTCAAGGACGATCGGGAACGCCTCGGATTTGTCGGCAAGGCGCGTTGCCGCGTTTCCCATGCCGCGGAGACGGGTCAGGTCCTTTTCGGTTGTGACAAGGCGCAGCTTTTCCCTGGAAGCCTGATCGAGAAGTTCCTCGACCTCTCCATCGGTGAAGCGATGGTGATCGGGAAAGGCTCTGGACTTCTTAACGGGAGCGCCGATACCAGCGAGCGTAGCGAAGAACTTCTCGGGCCGCCCGATGCCGGCATAGGCGAGGATCGGGCCCTTCCGCCATTCCTTGACGCGGAGGGGCTTGAGGCGCGCGCGAAGGGTCGGCAAGCCGGCGCGAGCCGCCCACCGGACAACCGGTTCACCGGCAACGCCCTCGCCAATGACGACCAGGACATCGGCATAGCGGAGTTGCAGTTGGAGCGGCGCGCGCAGCGGCCCGGCAGGCATGACCTGACCGTTGCCGACGCCAACCCCGGCGTCGACGGCAACGAACACGAAATCCTTGGCAAGGGCCGGGTTCTGAAGGCCGTCATCCATGATGATGAGGTCAACGTGTTCCTCGACGAGCAGCGCCGCGCCTGCGGCGCGGTCATGCGAAAGGACCGTCGCACCGGCGGCGGCGAGCAACGGCGCCTCGTCGCCGAAGCGGCCGCCGGCATCGGCCGACTCGACCACCAGCACCGGTCCGCTTTCGCCTCCGCCATAGCCGCGGGTGAGGAAGCCCGGCTTCAGTCCCCTTCCCCGCGCAATGCGGGCTAGAGCGATCGCCGTCGGCGTCTTGCCGGCACCGCCGACGACGAAATTGCCAACGCAAATGACCGGCACCGGTGGCCGGCAGCGGGCCGGTCGCGCCATGCGCCAACCGGCGGCCGCGCCCCACAGGCGGCTCGCCGGCCATAGCGCCCATGCGGCGAGGCCCGGATCGGAGCGCCACCAGAAGGAGGGCGCAGCGGTCATGGCGCTTCGGTCCGGGCAGCGGCCCCATCGAGAAACGGCGCCAGGCCCCGCATGGTTTCGTCCAGCGCGCCGCCGAAAGACCGGAGCGTCGCTGCGGCGCCGGACGCCCGAAGACGGGCGGTGGCCGGATCGGCGATCAGCGCCGCGACGGCGTTCGCCAGCGCTTCGGCGTCGGCGACCGGCTCCGCCTGGCCGGCGCGATCGAGCACATCGTAGATATCGGCGAAGTTGTGGACGCGAGGGCCATGGAGGATCGCGGCATCGAGATACACCGGCTCGATCGGGTTCTGGCCGCCGCGGGGAACGAGGGAGCCGCCGAGAAAGGCGACCGGCGCTACCCGGTAAAAGAGGCCGAGTTCGCCGAGGGTGTCGGCGAGATAAACCTCGACTGCCGCGTCGATGGTGCCGCCGAGGCTTCGCCGCGAAACCGCAAGCCCGCCCTCCTCCAGCATGGCGTGGATCGCCGGCCCGCGATGAGGATGGCGCGGAACGATGATCGTCAGGAGATCGGGGAACCGCGCCTTGATGATGCGATGCGCGGCGGCGACGGCAACCTCCTCGCCCTCATGGGTGCTGGCGGCGAGCCAGACCGGCCGGCCGCCGATGGCCTCGCGGCAGGCCGCGACATCGGCGGGCCGCGCGTCTGGC
>JBDTLN010000117.1:0-6836 GCA_039934795.1 Bauldia sp.
GACATGACTGCCATAGGCCATCCCCGGCATGTAGCGGGAGAGGATCAGGGGCGAGACGGTCTTCGGCCGCGCCGCCAACTGGAACATTGCGTTGGCGCGGATGGCCTTTGCCAGACTCTCGCGCAGAGCGACGATCCCGGTATCCGTCCCCGATGCCTGAAGGTTGTTCTTGACGAGCTTGGCGTGCCAGCCGGCGGTCGCCCGGCCATCGACGAACTCCGTGTCGGCCAAGGTTCGGCGAGCATCGTCGATCGCTGCCCCATCGAGGATGTCAGAAATTACGAAGTACATTGCCTAGGTCCGTTGTTTATAGTTGTTCCAGTTCAAGAGTATAGATTGGAACGCTTCTTAATTCATTGAAAATGCATTAGTAATCCTGTTGAACTTATGGACAAGGACACTCGCATCTGCAATGTCTATCGCGCGTTTTACGTTGCCGCGCCCATGCGGCGACATTACGGGGCAGAAGGAACACGACATGGTTGACCGGCGCAAGACGTGGACGGGAATAGGCTTGGTGGCGCTCGCAGGAACGACGCTCGCCGGCCTTCCTTCGGCGCATGCCTTCTCCACAGAAGCCGGCGCGGCAGCGTCGCTGCATCACAATGGTGCCGGCAAGCCAGGCGACGCGCCGATGCGCGGGGTTATCCTGCTCGCGGCGGAAGGCGGTGAAGGTGGCGAGGGTGGCGGTGAAAGTGGAGGCGGAGGCGAGGGCGGCGAAGGTGGCGGCGTTGCGCCCGAAGCTGGCTATTCGCTGAACTCGACCAATCCGGGCGATTACAAGTACGACGCCACCGCCGAGATCGCGGCCTACGCTGCCGGTGTCTCCAGCAGCTACGAAGCCTCTGTCGCGGAAGCGAAGAAGCTCCAGTCCGCCGTCAATGAGCTGCTCGCCAATCCGACCGACGCGGCGCTGGCAGCGGCGCGTCGGGCCTGGGTGGTGGCCCGGCCCGCCTACCTCGTCACCGAGGCGTACCGGTTCTATGACGGCCCCATCGAGGAACTCGAGGGCCAGATCAACGCCTGGCCGATGAACGAGGCCTTCGTCGACTACGTCGAGGGCAATCCGAAGGCAGGCATCATCAACGATGGCAGCGAGATTTCGATCAAGGAGATCATCGCCCGGAACCAGGTCAGCGACGAAAATGACGTCACCACCGGCTGGCACGCCATCGAGTTCCTGCTCTGGGGTCAGGACCTCAATCCCGACGGTCCCGGCAACCGTCCCGCTTCGGACTACGTCGCGGGCAAGGACAACAACGACCGCCGCAGGGCCTATCTCCTTGCCGTCACGGATCAGCTTGTCGCCGACATCGAGACGGTCGCCGGCCATTGGCAACCCGGCAGCGGTGACTACGCGGGGAAGTTCGTCGCCCTGCCGCCGCGGGAAGCGATCGGTCGCATCCTCAACGGTGTCGCCGTGCTGGCCGGCTTCGAATTCATGTCGGAGCGGTTGGCGGTCGGGCTCGATTCGGGCGACCAGGAGGACGAGCACTCCTGCTTCTCCGACACCACGCACCAGGATTTCGTCTACGACCTGAAGGGCATCGAGAATGTCTGGACGGGCGCCCATAACGGCGCGCCGGGCGCCGGCTTGAAAGGTCTGGTGGAGAAGGTCGATCCCGCGACCGCCGCGGAGATCGATGGCCTCCTCGCCGACGCGACCGCCAAGCTCGCCGCGCTTGGCGACCCCTGGGACAAGGTCCTGGCGACGCCCGAGGGCAGTCCGGAACGCGCCAAGGGCGAAGAAGCCGTGGCGGCGCTCCAGGCACTCGGCGCCGGCTTCAAGACGGTGGGCGCCAAGCTCGGGGTGCTGGTGCAGATCCCGTCCGGCTGAGAGACCTGATGCCGCAGGCGCGAATAGGATGCGCATGCGGCCTGTTGGCGGCGGCGAAGGAAGGGCGGCGATTCTCGTCTGGGGCACGGGCGGACTTGGCGCCAGCAACACAGTAGAGAGGGGCGATGATCCGAGCCCGTCCAGCGCTCGCCGTAGCCGGCATGGCCGCCACATTGGCCTTTGCCGGCAACTGGCTGACTACACCGCCGCGCGCCGCCGGCTCGGTCTCGCCGCTGCGCCTCGATCTGCTGTCCGAGCCGATCACACCGAGACTTGGCGGCGATACCACCCGGATCGTCGCCAGCGACAAGGCCTACACGTTCCTCGCCGAAAACGCCCCGGCGGAACGGAGCCGGCCGTTCTTCTTCGGCAATCGCCTCTTCAACACCAACTGGGTCATCTTCCCGGCCTCCGTGAAGGACTTCGACGGGCTGGGGCCGACGTTCAACCGGACATCCTGTTCGGGCTGTCACGTCCGCGACGGCCGCGGGCGGCCGCCGGAGAAAACCGGCGACCCCATGAACTCCATGCTGGTGCGTCTGTCGATACCAGGCCCCGATGGGAAGGCCATCCCGCATCCCGCTTATGGTGACCAGCTCAACGACCGCGCGATACCAGGGGTGAAGCCTGAGGGCAGGGCGGTGATCGACGAGGAAATGATGGCGGGCGCTTATGGAGACGGCACGCCGTACACGCTCCTTAAGCCGCACTACCGTTTCATCGACCTCGCCTATGGCCCGCTTGATGGCGCGCAGTTCAGCCCGCGCGTCGCCCCGGCCGTCATCGGCCTCGGCCTTCTCCAGTCGGTGCCGCTGTCGACGCTGGAAGCGCTGGAAGACCCTGACGACGCCGACGGCGACGGAATCTCCGGCCGCATCAACCGCCTCGTCGACCACGACGGCAAACCCGCGGCCGGACGCTTCGGCTGGAAGGCAAATGTCGCCACGCTCCGCGAGCAGGCAGCGGGCGCGGCGGTCGGCGACATGGGGATCACCACGACGCTGTTTCCCGATCAGAATTGCATGGCCGGCGAGGCCGACTGCCGCGCGGCGCTCGCCGATCCGGGACCGGAAATGAAGCCCTCGTTCCTTGATCGCCTCGTCATCTACATGGAGACGCTGGCCGTGCCCGTGGCGCGCAATCTCGACGACCCGACCGTGGCGCGCGGCCAACTGCTCTTCCGCGACTTTGGTTGTGCCGCCTGCCACCTGCCGACTTTGAAGACCGATGTGACGGCGGCGTTGCCGGAACTGCGCAACCAGCTCTTCCACCCCTTCACCGATCTCCTCCTTCACGACATGGGCGAGGGCCTCGCGGACGGCCGGCCGGACCAGGCGGCGACAGGCAGCGAGTGGCGGACGCCGCCGCTTTGGGGGCTTGGCCTCATCGAGAAGGTGAACGGTCACGACCGCCTGCTTCACGACGGCAGGGCCCGCGGTCCCGCCGAGGCGATCCTCTGGCATGGCGGCGAAGCGATGGCGGCGGCGGAGAAGTTCCGTACCGCCAGCGCAGGCGAACGCGCCGCCTTGCTGGCATTCCTCAACGCGATCTGACCCCGGCCTCAGCCGCGGGCGGTCCGCGTCCAGATACCAGCGATGAGGCTGAGAATTGAGAAAGCGAGCACGCCGATCGCCATCGGCATCGCGGTCGGCACGTAGTCGGTGGCCTTTGCGACGAACATGGTCGCCAGCGCGCCAAGCAGGATCTGGACGCTGCCGTTGAGCCCGGCCGCGGCCCCGGCCAGCCGTGGGCGAACCGAAACCGCGCCTGCCACCGCGTTGGGAATAACCAGCCCATTGCTGAACCCCGAGACATAGATCGGCAGGAATATGCCGAGCGGCGTGATCCACCCCGCCGCCACAACGGCCACCATCGCAATGCCCGATAGAACCTGGATGATCCCGCCGACGACGATCATCAACACGACGCCGTAGCGGGCGGCGTAGCGCCCGGTAAGGAAGGTGCCGATGATGTAGCCGACGGAAAGGAACAGGAAGTAGAAGCCGAAAGCCGTGCCGCTGAGGCCAAGAAGCCGGGAGGAGATAAAGGGCGCAGCGCCGAGGAAAACGAAGAAGGCGGTGCTGGCGAACGACCCGGCGAGGGTGAACGCCCAGAAGGCGGGAACGCGGATCAACTGCGCAAACCCACCAAGAAGCGACGACGCGCCAGTCGCGGCAAGGTCGCGAACCCGCGTCTCCGGCAGGAACCGCCAGGCGACGATCGTGGTGAGGACGCCGAGGACGAGGACAAAACCGAAATTGGCGCGCCAGCCAAGGTGGTCGTCGATGATGCCGCCGATGACCGGTCCGATCATCGGCGCAACGGCGTAGCCCATGGTTACATAGGCGAGGGTGACCGCTGCCTGGTCGCGGTCATAGCGGTCGCGGATGATCGCCCGGCCGATGACGATGCCGGCGCAGCCGCCGATCCCCTGCAGAACGCGCCCGAAAAGCAGCACCTTGATGGTCGGCGCAAACGTGCATACGACGCTGGCGACGACAAAGATCAGGAGACCGGCGAGAAGCACCGGCCGGCGGCCGAAGCGATCGGACATCGGCCCGAGGATGAGCTGGGCGACCGCGGTGGCGAAGAGATAGACCGAGAGAACGAGCTGGACCGTGGCAAAGTCGGTTCCGAGGGACGTCATGATCCCCGGCATCGACGGCACGAACTGGTTGATGACCAGCGGATTGAGCGACGAAACGATGATGAGCAAGGCCAGAAAGCCGAGCGGGACGCGGTGGCGTGGCGCTGGCGGCGAAGTCATCCCTTGAGCCTCGCCATTCTGGCGAGGCGGCGCTCGCGCTGGAAGGTGTAGATGCCGGTCACGATGATGACGGCCGTACCGACGAGCATGGGCAGGTCCGGCACTTCGTTCCAGATGAGGAAACCGACGACGATCGCCCAGACGACGACGGAATAGCGGAACGGAGCGGTGACCGAGATGTCGCCGTGCCGCATGGCGATGACGTTTGCGTAGTACCCCCCGACGAGGAACACCGCCGATCCGATGAGGAGCGCGACGTGGGACCAGGCCGGCGTCGTCCACGACTCCGCGAGGCCGTAGACAGCGCCGCTCCCGCCGACGGCGATCGACGTGGCCAAGCCGATCAGCATGGCGGGAAGGGCGCGCGGCACCATGCGGGTGGTCATGTCGCGAAGGGTTATAAACAACATCGAGAAGAGAGCGATGGCGCTGTAGGCATCGAAGCCAGCAAGGCCGGGGCGCACGATGATGAGGACGCCGATGAAGCCAATCGCGATGGCCGTCCATCGGCGCCAGCCGACGCGCTCGCCGAGGAAGATGGCGCCCGCCGCCGTGATCATCAGCGGTATGACCTGAAGGATCGCGTTCATGTTGGCGATCGGGGTGTGGAGGAGGGCGTAGAGGAACAGGAAGCCAGCGATAATCTCCGCCATGCAGCGGAGGCCGATCCCCCAATGCCAGAGTTCGCGGATCGACCGGAACTGCCCGTTCCAGATCACGATGGTCCCGATGATCAATGCCGAGATCAGGCCGCGAATGAACAGAAGCTGGCCGATCGGCATTTCGACGCTGGCCAGTTTCAGGAACGCGTCGTTGAAGAGGAAAAAGGCGCTGCAGAGAACCATCGCGACAATGCCGCGGAGGTTTTCGCGAAATGGGGTAGCCATGCGGGGAAATGCTCGACGAATCAGCCAGGGCGGGACGCTTGGGAGGCCCGGCCGGACGCTGTTTGCGTAAAGGATGTCGCCGGGTGAAGCAATGACCGGCCACTCCCCGGTCGTGTCGTTTTGGGCTCGCGCTCCCAAACTGTTCTTGGGCCTGCCGGTCGACTAAGGTAGAACACTAAGGACAGGTACCAAAGGGCTGACATTTCGAGTCCTGTAGCCGGCGTGTTCCGAGGGGTATGAGGGTTTCCCGGCCGTGATCCCGACCATCATCCGGGACAGTCCAGTATTGGCGGGAGCCATCGCGATCCTTGTCGCGATTCTCCTGTTCCTTGTCATTGCCATCGCCGGGGCGCACCGGAAGCCGCCCGAGGAATTGCCCCGTCGTTCCAATAGCCGACGCGAGCCCGACTTCGACAACGACGATTTTGAGCTGGGCGATTTCGACCGGGACTACGGCCCGCGCGCCGATACCGGTCCGCGCCGGCGCGAGCGCCGGTCGGGGCGCTTCGGATTCGGTGCGGTCATGGTCTCGTTTCTGCTGGGCCTGATGATCGGGCTCGGCGGTCTGGTGGCGGCCCCGCA
Organism: Bauldia sp.; assembly: GCA_039934795.1. GTDB lineage: Bacteria > Pseudomonadota > Alphaproteobacteria > Rhizobiales > Kaistiaceae > CAMCWB01. The sequence continues at coordinate 6,074 of JBDTLN010000117.1, forward strand.
TGTCAGGGTCGGCTCGCTGGTGACGGCGCTTCTCGGCCTGGTCCAGGCTGGCCCATCCACCGCCCGCGAACAAGCCAGCGAGGCAGGGCCGGCGGAAGAACCGGCCGCCGCGCCGGGTGCGAAACCCGCGCCGCCTCGCCAGCGCATGCGCGAAGCCAAGGCGCACCCGCAGCCCGCCGAGGGGAAGAAGGTCGCGGTTGCGGCGCCGGTCCCGGAAGAGCCAGTGCCCGCCACGGTGCCACCGATATCGGATGACCGCGATGCAAGGCTCACCAGCTTCGTCGATCGCCTGAAAGCCGAAGTGCCGAAGCCGGTAGGTCCGACGACGGTCCTCGCATCGGTCGAGCGGAAGAAGGAGACCGTCACCCTCGGCTACAGCCTGACCAGCGTACCCACGGATGCGGAGGTCCAGCAGATCCAGGATGCCCTCAAGACCGGCGTCATCGACACCTTCTGCCACGGCAAATCGGAAGAAGCCCGGTTTCTGAACGACAACGGCATCGAGTTCCGTCTGATCTATACCGACAAGGATGGACGGACGATCGCGCGGCTGACGGCCGAACCCCGCTTTTGCGACAAAGCGGGCTGACTCACCCGCCGGTGACGCTCATGTGGCGGCCGACGGCGGGCTTGCGATGGTCGCGGTCGATGACGAAGTCATGGCCCTTGGGTTTGCGCGAGATCGCCTCGTCGATGGCCACGTGGAGAAGGTCGTCGCCTTCCGAGGCGCGCAGTGGCGCGCGAAGATCGGCGGCATCCTCCT
>JBDTLN010000118.1:0-6822 GCA_039934795.1 Bauldia sp.
CGCCGCCACCCGTTCCTCGTCCGGATAGTGCGGCGTGAAGACGAGGGAGTACGCCTCTTCGTTCTTCTCTTTGAGATAGCCGCGCGAGGCGTAGGGTCCGAAGCGGCGGGGATCGACGCCGAGCATGTCGATGGTCGGCTCGCCCTCGACGATCCACTCGGCGAGCTGCCAGCCGGCGCCGCCCGCCGCCGTGACGCCAAAGGAGTGGCCCTCGTTCAGCCAGAAGTTGGGCACGTCCCAGGCTGGGCCTACGATCGGCGAGCCGTCGGGCGTATAGGCGATGGCGCCGTTGTAGATCTTCTTGACGCCGACCTCGCCGAACGCCGGCACGCGGGCGATCGCCGTCTCGATATGCGGCATCAGCCGCTCGATGTCTTCCTGGAACAGCTCGTATTCCGAGTTGGCGTCGGGTCCGTCGACATAGCAGGCAGGCGCGCCCTTCTCGTAGGGGCCGAGGAGGAGGCCGCCATTCTCCTCGCGCATGTACCAGGACGAGTCGCTCTCGCGCAGCACGCCCATTTCGGGCAGGCCCTGCTTGCGACGGGCGACGATCGCCGGATGCGGCTCGGTGACGATGTACTGGTGCTCGACCGGCATCACCGGGATATCGAGGCCGACCATCGCCCCGGTCTTGCGGGCGAAATTGCCCGAGGCTGAGACGACATGCTCGCAGACGATGTCGCCCCTGTCGGTCTTGACCAGAAACTCGCCGGAAGGCGTCCGTTCGATGGCGGTGACGGTGGTGGTGCGGTTGATCTCGGCACCGAGGGCGCGGGCGCCTTTGGCGAGGGCCTGCGTCAGGTCGGCGGGCTGGATGTAGCCGTCGTCGGGATGCTGGATGGCACCGACGATGCCGTCCGTCTCGCAGAGCGGCCAGATCGCCTTCACCTCGTCCGGCGTCAGCATATTGACCTTGACGCCGATCGTCCGCGCCACACCGGCGTAGTACAAGTACTCGTCCCAGCGGTCGCGGGTGCGGGCGAGGCGGATATTGGAGACTTGTGCGAAACCGACAGGCTGTCCCGTCTCGGCCTCCAGAGACTTGTAGAAGGCGACCGAGTATTTGTGGATCTGGCCGACCGAGTAGGAGAGGTTGAAGAGCGGCAGGAGGCCGGCCGCATGCCAGGTGGATCCGGACGTCAGCTCCTTCCGTTCGCAAAGCACGACATCGGACCATCCCTTTTTCGCGAGATGGTAAAGCGTCGAGACGCCAACGACGCCACCGCCGATGACGACGACGCGGGCATGCGTTCTCATCGATCTACTGCCGGCTCAGGAGGCTGCGGTAGATTTCTTCGTCGCCGCAGAGGCCGGCGAGGCGGCCGAGCTGGTCAACGAGCAGGATCGGGTGTTCGGTCTGGCGCTTCAACGCGATCGCGGCGCGCAGCGTCAGGTCGACCGGTGCCACGATCATGTCGTACTGCTCAAGCGGCAGGATGCCGGTCTCGCTGTCGGCTGTGGCGAGGCGCGCCTCGCGGCCGTTGAGCGTCGCGCCGATCGGCCGGTCGTCGGCATCGGTGCGCACGCGGATCGAACCGGCGTCGATCAGCACCATGCCGCCTTCGCGGGCGAGCGCCGAGGCTGGCGTCATCACCGCCGTGCCGCGCAGCACGTTGAGCGGGTTCATGTGCTTGACGAATTCGGCGACATAGGCGTCGGCGGGGCGGAGGAGGATGTCCTCGGCGGTGCCCGCCTGGACGATGCGGCCGCCCTCGAGGATGGCGATGGAATTGCCAAGCTTCAACGCCTCGTCGAGATCGTGCGAAACGAAGACAATGGTCTTCTTCAACTTCTTCTGGAGGTCGAGAAGCTCGTCCTGAAGCTTGTCGCGGATGAGCGGGTCGAGAGCCGAAAAAGGCTCGTCCATCAAAAGGATATCGCCGTCGGTTGCGAAGGCGCGGGCGAGGCCGACGCGCTGCTGCATGCCGCCGGAAAGCTCGTGCGAATACTTCTCCGCCCATTTGCTGAGACCGACCAGCGCCAGCTTTTCATCGACGATGGTTTTGCGGTCGGCGGCGTTGAGGCCGCGCAGTTCGAGGCCGAAGCCGACATTGTCGCGCACCGTCCGCCACGGCAGAAGGGCGAACTGCTGGAACACCATGGCAACGGTGTGCATGCGGATTTCGCGCAGCGTCGAGGCGTTGCAGGTGGTCACGTCGACCGTCTTGCCCTTGTGGGCGACGAGGACGTTGCCGCGGGCGACTTCGTTGAGCCGGTTGATGGCGCGAAGGATCGTCGACTTGCCCGAGCCCGACAGGCCCATCAGCACGCAGATCTCGCCGGGCGGCACGGCGAGCGTGACGTCCACCGCGCCCGGCACTGCATGGGTCCTCGCAATGATCTCGTCGCGTGTCGCGCCCTGGTCGATCATCGCCAGCGCCGCCTTGCGGTCGCCGCCGAAGACGATGTCGACATGCTTGAATTCGACCGCCGCCATCAGCCCTTCCGCGTGCGTTCCGGCCGCTTGAAGACGCGGTCGAGGATGATGGCGAGGATGACGATGGCGAGTCCGGCCTCGAAGCCCATGCTGATGTTGACCGAGTTAAGGGCGCGGACCACCGGCTTGCCGAGGCCGTCGGCGCCGACGAGGGCGGCGATCACCACCATCGACAGCGACAGCATGATGCACTGGGTGATACCGGCCATGATGGTCGGCAGGGCGTAGGGCAGCTCGACCTTCCAGAGAAGCTGGCGCCGGGTTGCGCCGAACGCCTCGCCGGCCTCGTGAAGCTGTTTCGGCACCGACGAGATGCCGAGATGGGTGAGGCGGACCGGGGCGGGGATGGAGAAGATCACCGTCGAGATGAGCCCGGGCACCGTGCCGAGGCCGAAAAGCACCAGCGTCGGGATCAGATAGACGAAGGTCGGGATGGTCTGCATGAGGTCGAGGATCGGCCGGATCGCCGTGTAGAACCACGGGCGGTGGGCGGCAGCGATTCCGACCGGGACGCCGATGACGACGCAAACCAGGGTCGCCCACAGCACCAGCGACAAGGTCTCCACCGTCGCCTGCCAGTAGCCGAGATTGATGACGAGGAGGAGGCCGAGCACGACGCCGATGACGAGGCCGATCGAGCGGTGGAGGAACCACGTCCCGATCGCCACAAGGGCGACGAGGAGGAGCGGCGGGATGAAGAGCAGCCCCTCAGTCAGTCCGTCGATCATCGCGCCGAGGACGAGAGAGATGAAGTCGAAAAGCCCCTGCGCATGGTTGTTGAGCAGGTCGACGAAATTCTTCAGCCACGCGCCGAGGGGGATCTTGTGCTGGGTGAGCCAGTCATACATGGCCTGAGGCTCCCTCGCGAAGCGGGGGAGGCGGACCGGCGGTGGTGGTGGCGGCAATCACGGGTGTCATTGCCGCCGCCTTTTATCTTAGAGCCCGAGGCTCTTCTTGGCTGCGTCGAGGCCGGGTTGGCCGTCGATGGTCGTGACGCCGGCGAGCCAGCCTTCCCACGCCGCCGGATTGGCCTTCAGCCAGGCTTCCGCGGCCTTCGGCCCCTCGACACCGTCGAAAAGGATCGCGCCCATGACTTCGTTCTCCATCGGCAAAGTGAAGGTCAGGTTCTTCACGAAGGTCCCGACGTTCGGACACTCAGTCGTGTAGCCGGCACGGGTATTGGTATAGACGGTGGCGCCGCCGTAGTTCGGGCCGAAGACATCATCGCCGCCCGACAGGTAGCTCATCTTGAACTTCGAGTTCATCGGGTGCGGCTCCCAGCCGAGGAAGACGATCGCCTCGTTACGCTTGGTGGAGCGTTCGACCTGGGCGAGCATGCCCTGCTCGCTGGATTCGACCAGTTCGAAGCCCTTGAGGCCGAACTGGTCGCCGTCGATCATGCCGAGGATGAGACGGTTGCCGTCATTGCCGGGTTCGATGCCGTAGATCTTGCCGTCGAGTTTGTCCTTGAACTTGGCGATGTCGGCGAAAGACTTGAGGCCTTCATCGTAGATCGCCGTCGGCACGGCGAGCGTGTATTTGGCGCCTTCAAGGTTCGGTTTCTCGACAAGGTCGACCGTCTTGTCATCGAGATAGGGCTTCCGGTCGGCCTCCATGGTCGGCATCCAGTTGCCGAGGAAGACATCGATGTCCTTGTTGCTCATCGACTTGTAGGTGACCGGCACGGAGAGAACCTGAGTGTCGGGCTTGTAGCCGAGACCCTCGAGGAGCCGCGAGGCGAGGGCGGTCGTCGCCGTAATGTCGGTCCAGCCGACATCGGCGAAGCGGACGGCCTTGCACGATTCGGGCTCGGCGGCCTGCGCGCCAAAAGCGCCGAAGGCCAGCAGCGCAAGCGCGAACGCCGGCGAACGATAGGCAACAATCATCTGGGTGATCCTCCGATTGGGAAAATGATGTGTGTCCGCATCCCTGCGACGATTTCTGATTATCGCCGCTTCTAGCCAAGCAAACCGCGTACCGACGAGCGAAGCAAGCGCCCTATTTCCGCAGCACAGGCATCTTGAACGGCCATTCAAGGGGAAAAAGGCAGCCCTGTCATCCGATTTTAGTTGAACTCGGTGTAAGTTCGTTTGACACCAAATCTTGAGGCTTCAGGCGGGTTTGAGTTGCAAACCGGGGAGCGGGCGTGATTGATTGCCTGATCAATCAGCCATGCGTCGGAACGATTCACCGAAGCGAGGCACGGGACCGGGAGCCTGGCGTGGGCCGCATCGAAGTCGAGGACGTCCGCCGCCGGCAGCTTATCGATGCGACCATCGATACGCTCGCCGAGGTCGGCTTCGCCTCGACGACGCTCGCCCTTATCGGTCAGCGCGCCCGCGTCTCGCCGGGTCTTATCGCCCATTATTTCGACGACAAGGACGGACTGCTGGAGGCTACGCTGCGGAGCCTCGCCTCGCGCCTTGCGCTCGGCGTCTCGACGCGCCTTCGCGCCGCGCCGACGCCGCGCGAGCGGGTCGCGGCGGTGATCGAGGCGGCCCTGGCGCCGGAGGAATTCGAGCCCCGCACCTGCAGCGTCTGGCTGGCTTTCTGGGGACAGGTCATTCACTCGGTGCGGCTGAAGCGCATCCAGCATGTCTATCAGCAGCGCATGCTCTCCAATTTCCGCCACGACCTGCGCCGCCTCATGCCGCTTGCGGACGCGGCGCGCCTCTCCATCGCCCTTTCGGCGATGATCGACGGATTGTGGCTGCGCGCCACCCTGTCGTCGCCGAACGAGACCGACTCGAAGACCGCCCGCGCCATGGCGAGCGCGTTTGTCGATGGCGAGATCGCGCGCATTGCGGCGCTCCGCGCTGCAGGCGGGGCATCGCCGGAGAAGGCGGCGGCGCGGAAGCCGCTGCAGAATTTCATCGGCGGTCGGTTCGTGCCCAGCTCGGGCGAAACTTTTCGCAGCGTCAATCCGGCAACGGGCGAGACGCTGGCGGAGATTGAAATCGCCGGCGCTGCCGAAGTCGATCGCGCCGTCGAAGCCGCCAGGGCGGGGCAGGTAAAATGGGCGGCGATGACCGGCGCCGAGCGCGGCCGGGTCATGCGCCGTGTCGCCGACATCCTCCGCGCCCGCAATGCCGAACTGGCGCGGCTGGAGACCCTCGACACCGGCAAGCCGATCCAGGAGACAAGTGTCGTCGACGTCGTCTCCGGCGCCGACTGCCTCGACTATTTCGCCGGCCTCGCCGCCGGCCTTGCCGGCGAGCATATCGACCTCGGGCCGTCGGCCTTCGGTTATACGCGGCGTGAGCCGCTTGGTGTCGTCGCCGGTATTGGTGCCTGGAACTACCCGATCCAGATCGCCTGCTGGAAGGCGGCGCCGGCGCTTTGTTGCGGCAACGCCATGATCTTCAAGCCGGCCGAACTGACGCCGCTCACCGCCATAAAACTCGCCGAGATCATGACCGAGGCGGGCATTCCGGACGGCGTGTTCAATGTTGTCCAGGGCTTTGCCGAGACCGGGCGTCTCCTCACCCGGCATCCCGGCATCGCCAAGGTCTCGCTGACCGGCGAAGTCGGCACCGGCAAGGCGGTGATGGCCGACGCCGCGTCGACGCTGAAGCACGTCACACTGGAACTCGGCGGCAAGTCGCCGCTCATCGTCTTCGACGACGCCGATCTCGACGATGCCGTGTCCGGCGCGCTCCTCGCCAATTTCTATTCGGCCGGCGAGGTGTGCTCCAACGGCACACGCGTCTTCGTCCACGAGCAGGTCAAAGAGCAATTCCTCCAGAAGCTCACCGCCCGCGTCGAGAAGATCATCGTCGGCGATCCGCTCGACGAGAAGACGCAGGTTGGCGCGCTCATTTCCGCCGAGCACATGAAGAAGGTGCTCGGCTATATCGATCGCGGCCGCAAGGAAGGCGCGCGGCTCCTTACCGGCGGCCGGCGTATCGAAACAGGTGGGCTGAAGAAGGGCTTCTTCGTCGCCCCGACGGTCTTTGACGGCTGCACTGACGACATGGCGATCGTCCGCGAGGAGATCTTCGGCCCGGTGATGACCGTGCTGCCGTTCTCGGACGAGGACGAGGTCATCGCCCGCGCCAATGCCACCGAGTACGGCCTTGCCGCCGGCGTCTTCACCCGCGATCTCGCCCGCGGTCATCGCGTCATCGCTCGCCTGGAGGCCGGCACTTGCTGGATCAACACTTACAACGTCACGCCGATCGAACTGCCCTTTGGCGGCACCAAGCGTTCCGGTCTTGGCCGTGAGAACGGCAAGGCAGCGATCGAGCATTATTCGCAGTTGAAGAGCGTCTACGTCGCGCTCCAATCGATATCGGCGCCCTACTGATGCTGAAGTCCGTCGAGGAAACGTTCGACTTTATCGTCGTCGGCGCCGGGTCGGCGGGCTCGGTGCTGGCCGACCGGCT
>JBDTLN010000119.1:0-6821 GCA_039934795.1 Bauldia sp.
GCTACAAAGCTGGAAAGAGTGAGTACCTACCAATTCCTCAAGCAGAAATTGACGCGGCTGGACGAGATCGCTTCGATCGAGTCGAGCTTCGCGCTGGAGCAGGTGAAATACACCAACGTCCTGCCTGTACCGTGACGACGCCACGAGAACGGCGTGGTCGATGACGTGATCCCGTTCTGCCGCCGCCCGTCCGGCCGTGCTTGCCTCGCCGATGCACCGGATCTGAGCCGCGAGGGGAGGGCGCATCGGGTGTGCAAAATGGTTTGATATTCCACTATCTGGCGCGATAGTCTCGCGACAAAAGGGCTACGCCCTTAGCCAAGAACCAGACGACAACTGGGTACGCCAACTTGCCAGCACTGCCCGTTTTCGGCCCTTTCATCATTTCCGGCCTCAGCACCGGGGCGCTATACGCGCTGTGCAGCGTCGGCCTTGTCATTCTCTATCGGGCGTCGGGAACGGTGAACCTGGCACAGGGCGCCGTCGGCGCCTTGTCGGCCCTGATCGCCTGGCAGTTCGTGGCATGGAAGTACCCGGCCTGGACGGGCTGGGTGGGCGGTGTCGCCGCCGCGACGCTGGTCTCCTACCTCTATGGGCGGTTCATTGCCCCGCGGCTGGCCCATAGCGATCCGATCGTTCGCGCGGTCGCGACTTTGGGACTGGCGCTCGTCGTCTTCGGCTCGGTCTCTTTCATCTGGGGCGAGCAGATCCGCAGCCTGAAGCTGCCGACCGATGCCTTTGGCGAACGGGTCCTCGGCGTCCGCATCACCTATACGCGGATGATTGCCATGGGGCTGGCGGTGGTGGCGACCGTCGGCATGCTGCTGTTCCTCAACCGGACTCGCGTCGGCCTCGCCATGCGGGCCCTCGCCAACCGGCGCGAGATCAGTGCACTTCTTGGCGTTCCCATTCTCAGGATCGACTCCTACGCCTGGATCATTTCCGGCGTCATCGCCGGGGTGAGCGGCATCCTTCTCGCCAATCTCACCCGCATGTCGCCGATCTTCCTGACGTTCATCGTCATTCCAGCCGTAGCCGCGGCTATCGCGGGCCGCATGCAGTCGCTTGGCGCGGCGGTGATCGGCGGCCTCGCCATCGGTGTGCTCGAGGCGCTGTGGACTCCGTTCCCGGCGATCGCACCCTATCGAACCGTGACGCCGTTTCTGTTTGCCATTCTCGCCCTGGTCTGGCTCCAGCGCGGTGGCGCCACGCTTATTGGCAACGCCGCCGGCCTTGGCGATGTCGAGCAGCGCCACGGCACAGCGCCGCCCGCTGGCGATGCCCGCCGGCAATTGTTCATCCGCGTCGCTGTCGCGGCCATTGGTATCCTGATCGTCGCCATCGTCCTGCCGGAAATCTCGACGTCCTACTGGTTGCGCATCTTCACGCAGGTCGTGATCGTCTCGCTGGCGACGCTCGCCGTCGGCCTCATCTACGCGCAGCTCGGCATGGTCACCCTTTGCCAGTTCGCCCTGGTCGGCGTCGGCGGCTGGTTTGCGCTGCGCCTCTATCACGCCACGCATCTGCCATTCGAGCTGTCGCTCCTTGCCGCCGGGGTCGCGGCCTCCGTCTTCGGCCTCATCTTCGGATTGCCGGCGCTGCGCATGCGCGGCCTCTATCTGGCGCTGACCACGCTGATGATCGCCGGCGGCTTCCAGGTAATCATCACGGCCACCGACTTCCCGGACGGCGGAACCGGCGTCCTCGGCAAGGTCATCAACACGTCCCGCCAGTACATGGCACGCCCCGCCTGGGGCCTCAGCGATCCGGCCTATTTCCGCTATTGCCTTGTGGTGCTGGTGATCGGCTACCTGATCGTCCTCTGGCACAAGCGATCACGGCCGGGCCGGGCCTGGGCGATGATCCGGCGCAGCGAGGCGTGCGCGCTCTCGGCCAGCGTCAACATCGTCGCCTACAAGGTCTGGGCTTTCGCCCTCGCCGGGTTCCTCGCCGGCATCTGCGGCGGGCTTCTCGCCGGCCTGATCGGCCAGCTCGACCTGAGGACTTTCCCGGCCAGCGACTCGGTTCTGCTTTTTGCCCTGACCGTCATCGGCGGCGCCTACAACTGGCTAGGCCCGATCATCGCCGCCCTGCTGCTGCGTGCCGTGCCGGGCGTCCTCAACGACTTCTATGTCGACGGGAACGTCGCCACAATCGTCTATGGCGCCGGCCTCCTGCACGCCCTCATTACGGCGCCGCAGGGTGTGTCGGGACAGTTGCTCGACCTGTTCCGCACGGTAAGGATGCGGACAACGGGGCTGGCGCGGGAGAAAACCGCGTGATCGAGATCGAAGGCCTCGAAGTTCGCTTCGGCGGCGTCAGCGCGATCAGCAACCTCAGCGCCGTGCTGAATTCGCCGGTGACCGGTCTCATCGGGCCGAATGGCGCCGGCAAGACGACGCTCCTCAACATCCTCAGCGGCTTCGTCACGCCGACCCGCGGCACGGTCAAGGTCGACGGGCACGACGTGGCAAAGATCAAGACGCACCGCCGCGCCGCCTTCGGCATCCGCCGCACATTCCAGACCGAGCAGGTGGTCCTCAACCTGTCGATCTGGGACAATGTTGCCGCCGTTCTCGATCACATTCCGCCGCGCGACGGGAACCGCGACGAGCAGATCCGCGCCGCCCTCCGCTACACCGGCATTCACGAACGGCACTACCTGCTCGGCGGCGATCTCGCAGCCAGCGATCGCCGCATGGTCGAGATCGCGCGCTGCATCGTCGGCTCGCCGCGGCTCGTCATGATGGACGAGCCCGGCGCCGGCCTCAGCGAGAGCGAGTCGGATTTCCTGCGCAGGGTCATCGTTGGCATTCCTGAGTTCTGCGGGGCGCAGGTGCTGCTCGTCGATCACGACGTCGACCTCATCTCCGACACCTGTACCACGACGCTGGTTCTTGATTTCGGCAGCAAGATCGCCCACGGGCCCGTGCAAGAGGCTCTCAAGGACCCGAAGGTGCGCGCCGCCTATCTCGGCGAGGTCGTATGAGCGAAGGTCTCGTCATCAAGGGCCTGGTCGTCGCCCGTGGCGGCAAGGAAGTTATCCGCGGCGTCGATATCGACATTGCACCGGGCAAGATAACCGCGCTGCTCGGCGCCAACGGCGCCGGCAAGAGCAGCCTCGTGCTCGCCGCCGCCGGAGCGCTGCCGATCGTCTCGGGCACCGTCACCGTCGACGGCCGCTCGATCGCCGGAATGCGCGCCGAAGCGGTTCGTACCCTTGGCGTGGCAGCGGTGCCCGAGGGGCACCACGTCCTCTCCGACCTCACCGTCGCCGAGAACCTGCGGGTCGCCGGCTACAACCTGACCCGCGCCGGGATGGAGGCGGGGGTTGAGGCGGCGTTGGCGACCTTCCCGGAACTGCGCGCCAAGCTGGCACAGCGGGCGGGATCGCTGTCAGGTGGCCAGCAACAGATGGTCGTGCTCGCCCAGGCGATCGTCAACCGGCCGCGCTACCTGCTCGCCGATGAACTGTCCTTCGGCCTTGCGCCGGTTGTCGTCGCCCGCTTGGTGCCGGTCATCACCCAACTCACCGCTCAGGGCGTCGGCATCCTCCTCATCGAGCAATTCACCCATATCGCGCTCCGGATCGCCGACCATGTCTGCGTCATGGAGCGCGGCTACATCCGATTCTCGGGACCGCCCGACGAACTGCGCGCCAACCCGGACATCCTGCACAGCGCCTACCTGGCGGCTTGAGAAGAGGCGTCAGAGGGCGGGTTTACGCTATTGCCACGATGCCGGCCCGATCCGAGGGTCCGGTACAAAGAGAACCGAGTGGGAGGATTTCGCGATGCAACGCTGGCAGGACGATCTGCAGTTCTACTGCATGCACTTCATGCCGTACCTGCATTTGCCGGAGGATCACCAGAAGTACGACTCCGTCTGGGTCGATTTCTCCAACAAGCACTACGACCCGAAGAAGGGCCATGCGCTGTACAAGCGCTACATGGCGGAGCTCGTTCTGGCCGACAAGCTCGGCTATGACGGCCTGGTGGTGAACGAACACCACGCCACCGCCTACAGCATGATGCCGTCCTGCACGGTGATAGCCGCGGCGCTGATCCCGCAGACCACGCAGGCCAAGATCTGCTGCTTCGGCGTACCGGTGAACCTCGCCATGCCGAGCCGGGTCGCCGAGGAATACGCCATGCTGGACGTCATGTCGGGTGGCCGGCTCGAGGTCGCGTTTCCCCTTGGCACCGGCATGGAATACTGGGCGCATCCGGTAAACCCGGCCACCGCCCGCGCCAGATATCGCGAGTCGATCGACATCATCATCAAGGCGTGGACCGAGGACGGGCCGATCAGCTACGACGGCGAGTTCTACAATTACCGCTACCTCAACGTCTGGCCGAAGCCGTACCAGAAGCCTCATCCGAAGATCGCCATCGTCGGCACGGGCAGCCCGGAGACGGTGGAGTACGCGGCGCAGCACGGCTGGGCCTATTCGCAGGTCTTCACGCCGAAGGCCCAGCAGATCAAGACCTTCAAGGCGCTGCGCGAGATGACCGAGAAATACGGTCACCAGAACGCGCCGGACAAGGCGCTGTTCAACGTCATCGTCTACGTCGCCGAGACCAAAGAGCAAGCCGAGAAGGAGGCCAAGGAGCACATCAAGTTCTATTTCCAGGACGCGCTCCGCACGACGACCCGCTTTCTCGCTCCTCCCGGCTATATCTCCGTCGACCAGTTCCGCCAGCGAGCCTCGGTGCCGAACATTCATGGCGAATTCAACTGGGAAAACCTCACCCAGCAATGGCGCGTCGCCGTCGGCACCGCCGACGATGTCGCCGAGGCGATCTCGACATGGTGCGAGGAGGCCCAGTCGAGCCGGCCGATCCTCCACCACCACATTGGCGACATGCCGCACTGGAAGGTGGTGAAGAACATGACGCTCTTCGCCGAGGAGGTGATCCCGAAGCTGAGGCCCGGCGGCCGGCGCGCGGTGGGCGGCGGCGAAGTGAAGGTCGCTGCGGCGGCGGGGAGGAGCTGATGCCGACCTTCAGCAAGATCTTTCAGCGCGAAGAGCTGACCGTCAACGGCATCAAGACCGTCATGCTGACGGCAGGCAAGGGCGAGCCGCTCATGTTCTGGCATGGCGGCGGCACCTTCCACGGCTTCGACTTCGCCGTGCCGTGGGCTGACAAGTACAAGGTCATGATCCCGTTCCATCCCGGCTTCGGGGAGTCCGCCGAGGACGTGTCGGTCAACAGCGTCCACGACATGGTCATGCACTACCTGGAGATGTTCGACCTCCTCAAGCTCGACAAGGTCAACCTCGTCGGCTTTTCGCTCGGCGGATACATCGCATCGTCTTTCGCCGTCGAGCATGACACCCGGCTGAAGAAACTGGTGCTGGTGGCGCCGGCGGGGCTCAAGGTGCCGGAGGCGCCGTCGCTCGACATCTTCAGCGTCCCCGGCGAGGTGCTCGGTACCTACCTCGTCGCCGACATGGCGACGCTGATGCCGCACTTGCCGACCGGCCATGACATCGACTTCATCGTCGGCGGCTACCGCGAGATGACCGGCGCGGCGCGCCTGCTCTGGGATCGCAACTACGATCCGAAGCTCGGCAAATGGCTGCACCGGATCAAGGTGCCGACGCTTCTGATGTGGGGCGAGGAGGATCGCATCGTCCCGGCGGCGCAGGCGCCGACCTGGTCCAAACTCATCCCCAACGCGACGGTGAAGACATACAAGGGCGCCGGCCATCTCGTCCTCGACGAGAAGCCGGAGGCGGTGAAGGCGGTCGCGGACTTCTTCGGCTGATGCCGGGGCGTTTTGGCGGCAAGACGGTTCTGGTCACCGGCGCCGGTTCCGGCATAGGTCGCGCGGCGGCGACCCTCTTTGCCGCCGAGGGCGGCCGCATGGTGCTCGTCGATCGTAACGAGGCGGACGCCAGCGCGACAGCGGCGGCGGTCGAGCGGGCAGGGGGCGAGGCCATCGTTATCGAGGCCGATGTTACCCGCAGCGCCGATTGCAAGGCGATGGTGGAGAGGGCCGTTGCAGCTTTCGGGCGCCTCGATGTTGCCTTCAACAATGCCGGCATTGGCGGCAGCGGATTTCCGCTCGCCGAAGAGGAGGAGATCGCCTTCGACGAGGTGATCTCCGTCAACCTCAAGGGCGTCTTCCTGTCGATGAAGCATGAAATACCGGCAATGGCGAAGACCGGCGGCGGCGCCATCGTCAACACGGCGTCGGTTGCGGGCCTCATCGGCGAGCCCGGCATATCGAGCTACGCGGCGAGCAAGCACGGCGTCGTCGGCCTGACGCGCACCGCGGCCCTCGACCACATCAAGGAAGGCGTCCGCATCAACGCGATCTGTCCCGGCGCCACCCGCACGCCGCTCCTCGAGAAGTGGTTCCAGGACCCTAGTGTCGAGGCGTTCGTCATGTCCCGCCACCCGATCGGCCGCATTGCCGACCCGGCCGAGATCGCGCGCGTCGCGGTCTTTCTTGCTTCGGATGAGGCCTCGTTTGTCGTCGGGCAGGCCTGGGCAATCGACGGCGGCCTCAGCGCCGCCTGAGGGTCGAGCCGGCACGGTTTGCCATTGGCCGCGACCGTCGGATCGTGGCATAGACGTTCCGACCCATGCTTCGTAGATCGGACAACACGGAAAAAATGCAGGCGTTTCAGCCACATAGGCTGGCCATCGCGCCGATGATGGACTGGACGGACCGGCATTGCCGCGTCTTCCATCGCCGGCTGACGCGGCGGGCGCTCCTTCACACCGAGATGATCGTTGCCGATGCCGTCATCCACGGCGACCGCGACCGCTTGCTCGGCTACTCGCCGGAAGAACATCCCCTTGCGCTGC
>JBDTLN010000120.1:0-6782 GCA_039934795.1 Bauldia sp.
GGGGCAACAGGATCAACACCTCGGAGCGGCAACGCTGGCGAGAAGGAGAAACCGTGCGAGATGCAACGCCTTCCGCTTCCCGCCCGCGGCTTCAACGAAGGCTCACTTAGCCTTGTAGGCCAGCACCTTCTGGTTCTGCTCGCCGAGGCCGGCGATGCCGAGGCGGATCGTGTCGCCCGCCTTGAGAAATCGCTGCGGCTTCATGCCGGTGCCGACGCCGGGCGGGGTGCCGGTGGTGATCACGTCGCCGGGCTCAAGCGCGAAGAAGAGGCTGGCGTAGCTGACGACCGTGGCGACGTCGAAAATCATGGTCTTGGTGTTGCCGGTCTGCATCCGCTTGCCGCCGACATCGAGGAACATGTCGAGGTTCTGGACGTCCTTCACCTCGTCAGGCGTAACCAGCCACGGGCCGAGCGGACCGAAGGTCGGGCAGCCCTTGCCCTTGGTCCACTGGCCGCCGCGCTCCTGCTGGAAGGAGCGTTCCGAAACATCGTTGCAGACGGCGAAGCCGGCAACATGCGACAGCGCCTTGTCCTTGGCGATATAGCTGCCGCCCTTGCCGATGATGACGGCGAGTTCGACTTCCCAGTCGGTCTTCTTGGAATCCTTCGGAATGACGACGTCGTCATCCGGCCCCTGCAAGCAGCCTGGTGCCTTGTTGAAGATGATCGGCTCGCCGGGGATCGGCGAGTTGGTCTCCTTGGCGTGGTCGGCATAGTTGAGGCCGATGGCGATGAAGTTGCGGACCTCGGCGATCGGCGAGCCGATACGCACCTTGCGGGTGACCTTCGGCAGGCTCTCGGGCTTGACCTTCTTCAGGCGCGCCACCTCGCCCGAGGCCAGCGTCTTCCGGTCGATGTCCGAGATGACGCCCGACAGGTCGCGAATGACGCCATCCTTGTCGAGGAGGCCGGGCTTCTCACGGCCCTTCGGACCGAAACGCAAAAGCTTCATCGCTGCTTCTCCTTGGGTGTTTTTGTGAGAGTGAGGCGGCCTTCAAAAGGCCCCAGGAAAAAGGCCGCCATCGACGAGGATGTTCTGTCCGGTGATATAGCCCGCCTGGGCGGAGCAAAGAAAGGCGCAGACCGCGCCGAATTCCTCGGCATTGCCGAAGCGCTTCGCCGGGACGCCGGCCGCCGAGTGCGCCGCCAGGTCGTCGGCGGATGCGCCGGTCTTGGCGGCTTCGGCGCGGAAACCCGAGCGGAGGCGTTCGGTATCCATGCGGCCGGGGAGGGCGTTGTTGATCGTCACGTTGCGGTCGGCGACCTGGCGCGCGACGCCGGCGAGAAACGCCGTCAGCCCGGCCCGCGCACCGGACGAGACGTCGAGGCCGGGGATCGGCATCAGCACGGAGAACGAGGTGATATTGACGATTCGGCCGAACCGCCGCTCCGCCATCTTGTCGATAACCGCCTGGATGAGCTCGATCGGTGTCACCATGTTCTGGACGACGCCGGCGAGAATCTTCTCGCGGTCGAGGTCATGGAAATCGCGCCGCGGCGGGCCGCCATTGTTGTTGATGAGGATGTCGGGGTCCGGACAGGCCGCCAGCAACGCCGCCTGGCCCTCGCGCGTGCCGACGTCGGCGGCCACCGCCGTGACCCTCACGGCATGGCGAGCGGCTATTTCGGCGCGCGTCGCCTCCAGCGATTCGCGGTCGCGGCCGTTGAGGGTGACGTCGCAACCGGCCTCGGCGAGGGCGAAGGCGGCGCCGCGGCCGAGGCCCCGGCTCGACGCGCAGACGATGGCCTTGCGGCCGCTGATCCCGAGATCCAACGCAATGTCCCCGTTTTCTGGAATTGGCCTAGCCTGACGACGGCGCCGGCTCAAGCCTCCGCCAACCCGGCACAGTCGTTAACGATGGAAAGTCATGCCGGCCAAACGTCCGAACCGTCACAGAACTGTTTTTCGAATCAGTTAGATAGGCGGCATTCCCGTCCCGCTCGGCAGCCGCGCAAAATGCTCGATCGTTCCAGCTCCCGGCATTTTCGAACCCTGTTCCTGTCGGACATCCACCTCGGCAGCAAAGGCTGCCAAGCGGCATTGCTCCTCGATTTCCTTCGCCACCACGATGCCGAGAAGTTTTATCTGGTCGGCGACATCGTCGACGGCTGGCGGCTGCGGCGAAGCTGGTACTGGCCGCAGGAGCATAACGACGTCATCCAGAAACTCCTCCGCAAGGCCCGAAAGGGTTCGGAGATCGTCTACGTTCCCGGCAATCACGACGAGTTCCTGCGCGACTATCTCGGCTCGCATTTCGGCGGCGTCGAAGTTGTCGACCGCACGATCCACGAGACTGCCGATGGCAAGCGGCTGCTCGTGATCCACGGCGACCAGTTCGACGTGGTGGTTCGCCATTCGCGCTGGCTCTCCCACCTCGGCGACTCGGCCTACACTCTGGCGCTGACGTTGAACACGGTTCTCAATCGGGCCCGGCGACGCCTTGGTCTCGACTACTGGTCCCTTTCCGCCTGGGCCAAGCAGCGGGTGAAGAACGCCGTCAACTACATCGGCGCATTCGAGGCGGCGCTGTCCGGCGAGGCGCGGCGCGTCGGCGCCGACGGCGTGATCTGCGGCCATATCCACCACGCCCAGATCACCGACCAGCCGGGCTTCCGCTATGTCAACACCGGCGACTGGGTAGAGAGTTGCACCGCCGTTGCCGAGCACCATGACGGCCGGCTCGAGATCATCCACTGGACCGTGCCGCTTTCTCCGGCGGAGGACGTCGACCCGATGGAGATCGATATCGCGGATATCAGGGTGTTCGGCGAGGCCGCCGAGTGAGGCGACTGCTCATCGCCACCGATGCGTGGCGGCCCCAGGTCAACGGCGTCGTCCGGACGCTTGAGCAGACAGGCGAGGAACTCCGCCGCCTCGGAATCGAGGTGGTCATGCTGACGCCCGCCGCCTTCCGAACCGTGCCGATGCCGACCTATCCCGAAATTCGCCTCGTATTGGCCTGGCCGGGCGCTATCGCGGCGGAGATCGAGGCCGCCAAAGCCGACCACGTTCATATCGCCACGGAAGGCCCGCTCGGCTTTGCGACGCGCAAATGGTGCCTCAACGGGCGGCGGCCGTTCACGACCAGCTTCCATACTCGGTTCCCGGAGTATGTGTCGGCCCGGATGCCGGTGCCGGAGAGCTTTACCTACGCGCTGCTTCGCCGGTTCCACAATGCCGGTCTCGGCTGCATGGTGTCGACCGATTCGCTGGAGCGCGATCTCGCGGCGCGAGGCTTCCGGCATCTGATGCGCTGGTCGCGCGGCGTCGACGGCGAACTCTTCCATCCGCGGCCGGACGCCGCCGAGCCGGACCTGCCGCGCCCGATCTTCCTCTATGTCGGCCGGGTCGCGGTTGAGAAGAACCTCGGCGCGTTCCTCGACCTCGACCTGCCGGGCAGCAAGGTGATCGTCGGCGAGGGGCCGTCGCTGGCAAGCTTGAAGGCCGCCCATCCCAAGGCGCGATTTGAGGGGGCGTTGTTCGGCGAGAGCCTCGCAAGGGCCTATGCGTCGGCCGATGTTTTCGTTTTCCCCAGCCGCACCGACACGTTTGGCGTGGTTCTTCTTGAAGCGCTGGCTTCGGGCGTGCCGGTGGCCGCGTTCCCGGTACCGGGCCCCGCCGATGTTATCGGCGGCACCGGCGTTGGCGTTCTATCTGAAGACCTTCGCGAAGCGGCGCTCGCCGCCCTCCGCGTGCCGCGCGACAAGTGCCGCGAATTTGCCCTTCAGCGAAGCTGGCGCGCGGCGGCTCGCCAGTTTCTCGACAATATCCTCGCCGCCCGCGCGCGGGTTAAGATAGCGGCATGAACCTGCCAGCCGCTCCGATTCCGCCGACCATCGCCGATGTCAGTCTGGCCGCCGCCCGGATCGCCGGCCTCGCTGTGCGGACCCCGCTTCTATCGAGCGCCGCGCTTGACCAGCGCGTCGGCGGGCGTGTGCTGCTCAAATGCGAGACGCTCCAGCGCACCGGCTCCTTCAAGTTCCGCGGGGCCTGCAACGCCATTGCCGCTATCGACCCGGATGTACGCGAGGCAGGCGTCCTCGCGGTGTCCTCGGGCAACCACGCACAAGGCGTCGCCGAGGCAGCGCGGCTGTTCGGCTGTGCGGCGACGATCGTCATGCCGGCCGATGCGCCGGCGAACAAGCGGGCCGGCACGCTGCGCAGCGGCGCGGTCATCGTCGACTATGACCGGGCCACCGAGGATCGCGACGCGCTCGCGGCGAAGGTCCTGGCCGAACGGGGCGGCACCCTGGTTCATCCCTACAACGACCCTCTGGTGATCGCCGGGCAGGGGACCATCGGTCTCGAGATCCTTGCCGATGCGGAAAAGCTCGGCGCCGTGCCGGACGCGGTGCTCATCCCGTGCGGCGGCGGTGGCCTCTCTTCTGGCGTCGGTCTGGCGATGAAATCCGGGGCGCCGGACATCACGATCGGTCTCGTCGAGCCGGAGGGCTTCGACGATTATGGCCGCTCGCTTCACGAGGGCCGGCCGGTCCGCAACGCCAGGACTTCGGGCTCGATCTGCGATGCCCTGCTGGCGCCGTCGCCGGGAGCCATGGGCTTCGCCCTCAACCGTGGCAACGGGGCAGTGGCAATGGCGGTCTCGGACGCCGAGGCGCTGGCCGCAGTCGCCTTTGCCTTCCGCGAGCTCAAGCTCGTCGTCGAGCCGGGGGGCGCGGTTGGCCTCGCCGCCATTCTTTCCGGCAAGTTCGACTGCCGGGGAAAGACGGTGGCCGTGGTGTTGTCGGGAGGAAACATCGATCCCCCGGTGCTGCAGCAGGCGCTCGCCACGGCCTGACCGAATCTGTATGGTCCGCGGCGCAATCGCCGCGCGCGACGGCCGCCACCGTCTCAAAGCCGCTCCCGCCTCATGACCACCCAACCGGCCCCGGCCGTACCGCCACGCCATTTTGCGTTTCGCATGTGGGTGTTCTTCTTCGGCTATTTCATCGTTGGCGGCGTCGTGCAGCCCTTCTTTCCACTCTGGCTGGAGAGCCGGGGGCTGACGGCAGTCGAGATCGGCAACTGCATCGCCTTTCCGATCCTCGTCCGCGTCCTGCTGACGCCTTTCGCCGGCGTGTTTGCAGATCGGGCGCCGAACCGGCGTTTCGTGATCTGCATTTTTGTCGTGACCGGGACGATCGCGTTCGCCTTCGCCGGGCCGGCACATGGCTACTGGCCGATTCTGCTGACCACGGGCGCAGGATTTGTCCTCTGGGGTCTCGGCCTGCCGGTCGCCGAAGCGCTGACTCTGACCGGCGTCCGTCGCTTCGGTCTCGACTACGGACGGATGCGCCTCGGCGGTTCGGTGTCCTTCATCATCGCGAACCTCGCCAGCGGCGCCTTGCTCGGCATCGTCGCGCCCGATGCAATTTTCTGGATGATCCTGGCGGCACTCGGCGGCGCCATCGCCGTGTCGTTCACCTTGCCCGTGACTCCCCGGGCAGTGCGCGCCCTCGACGACGCCAGCCAGGGACCGCGACCGTCGGCGTGGGCCGTCCTCGCCCGTCCCGGACTTATCGCGTTGTTCGTGGTCGGCGGCCTCGTTCAGGCAAGCCACGCCGTCCTCTACAGCTTTGGCAGCATCTACTGGAAGAGCCTCGGCTATGACGGCGTCGATATCGGCGGCTTCTGGGCAATCAGCATCGTCTTCGAGGTGACGCTGTTCATCTGGTCGGGGCTGGCAGTGCGCACGTTCGGACCGTTTGGCCTGCTCCTCATCGGTACCCTCGCCGCCATCGTGCGGTGGGCGCTGTTTCCGCTCGACATGGGCCCCGCGGGATTTGCCGCGCTGCAGGCGCTGCATGCCCTGACCTTCGCGGCGGCCTATCTCGGCACCCAGCACCTCATCGCTCGCTCGATCCCGGAGGAGCTGACCGCCTCGGCGCAAGGAATTTTCGGCATGATGTCCGGGATATTGCTTGCGACCTCCACGGCATTTGCCGGTCCGCTCTATCACTCGTTCGGCGGTGACGCGTACTTCTTCATGACCGCACCGGCATGCGTCGCTCTTGTCATTCTGGTCGTTCATCGCCTCTCGGGCGCGGAGCGCGCCTAGCCCCAGAGCGCCGGGTCGGGCGGGAGCAGCCGGCTGCCTTCATAGATGAGACCCGGGCTGCGGTCGCGCGCCAGCAGGAGCGGGCCGTCGAGATCGACGACGGCGGCGCGCTGGGCGGGCAGCACGGCCGGCGCCATTGCGAGCGAAGTGCCGACCATGCAGCCGACCATGACGATCAGGCCGCGTTCCAGCGCGGCCTCCGTCAATGCGAGGGCGGTAGTGAGCCCGCCGGTCTTGTCGAGCTTGATGTTGACGGCGTCGTAGCGGTCGGCGAGGCGATCGAGGTCGGCGGCGATGTGCAGGCTCTCGTCGGCGCAGATCGGGATACCCCAGTCGGCGTCTGCCAGCCTTCCATCGTCGTCAGCCGAAAAAGGCTGCTCGATCAACTCGACATTCGCGTTCCGGCAGGCCTCGATGTTGGCGATCAGCGTGTCGGATCGCCAGCCTTCGTTCGCATCGGCGATCAGCCGCGCACCGGGCGCTGCGGTGCGCACCGCCGCGATCCGCTCGGCGTCGCCGTCTCCGCCGAGCTTGACCTTGAGCAGCGGACGGCCGGATGCAGCGCGGGTCGCTTCGGCCATGGCTTCCGGTGTGCCAAGGCTGATGGTGAAGGCGGTTTCGAGCGGGTGGAGTGGCGGCAGGCCGGCCAGGGCCGCCGCTGGCGTTCCACTGCGCTTGGCCTCCAGATCCCAGAACGCGCAGTCGAGGGCATTGCGGGCGG
>JBDTLN010000121.1:0-6754 GCA_039934795.1 Bauldia sp.
GGGGCCGACATACTGGCTCTGCGCGAAGGCCTCGACCGCCCAATGCTTGCCCTTCTCGATCAGGCGGTAGCGCAGTTCGGCCAGCGGGCTGCCCATGCCCGGCGCCATGACTTCGACGAGCTTGCGATCCTTTGCCTCTTCGATGACCAATTGCAGCGTGCGCGGCGGCAGCTTCAGAATGTCAGACAATTGCGATGCCGTCTCGGCCGAGCCGGAATACATCGCCTTGACCACAAGGTTGAGGAGAAGAGGCGGGTCAAGGCCGGTTTCGGCGATAGAACGAGGCGCCGGCGGGGCCCCGCGCAGCACCATGTCGAGTTCGGTGGGCTTCAGCGCACCGAGGGCAATCAGGTTCTCGCCGAGCCGGCCACCCTCGATCTTCTGGCGATCGAGCGCGCTCGCCACGTCGTCAGGCGTCACCAGACCGTGGGCAACGAGGATGTCGCCGATAAACAAGCTTGCCTCCTGAAATACGCAACTGTTACGTATTACGTAGAGTAACCGTGAATATAATGCTGTGAAGCTATTCACATTTCAATAATAATGGCAATTTAGATCAAAAACTTCTTAACTATTTCTGAAGAGTCGCGGATCGCTTCGACAGACTCCTGGAATGGCGCTGGATAGTCCACGCCGATATAGTAAATACTTCCTTAGATTAACTTCCGCGTGGCTGGACGGCGTCAGGGCCAGCGCTCACCAGGCCAGTTGCCGCCCGTCCAGCGCGTTGATCAGCTTTTTGTCCTGATCGTAGATGTCGTTGCGGAAGTTGACCCGCCCGTTCTCCACCCATGCGGTCAGGTAGGTGATATGGATGGGCAGGCGCTCGACCAGATTGACGGTGGTGTTCTTGCCACCGGCGAGCACGCCCTTGATCCGCTGCGGCGTCCAGCCGGGCACCTTGGCCAGCACCTCTTCGGCAAGATCGATTGGCCGCGAAACGCGGATGCAGCCATGGCTGAACGCCCGGTCGGTCTTGTCGAACAGGCCGCGCGACGGCGTATCGTGCAGGTAGACGTCGAACTTGTTGGGGAAGATGAACTTGACCTGGCCGAGGGCATTCTTCGGGCCCGGCCGTTGGCGGATCTGGAAGGGGAAATTGCCCGGACCGTATTGATTCCAGTCGATCTGGGTGAGCGGGATCGCCTGCCCGCCCTGCACCGCCTCGAAACCGGCGGCGGCGCGCGCCGCGGCGTTCTTGCGAAGGTTGGGCAGTTCCTCCTTCAGCGCGATGCTGGCCGGGACGTTCCAGTAGGGATTGAACTCGACGTAGCGGATTGCGTCGCTGAAAACCGGCGTCTTGCTATACGGTTTGCCGACGACGACGTTCATCCGGTCGAACAGGGCGCCGTCCTTCATCCATTTCAGATCGAAGCCGGCGATGTTGACGATCAGGTACTCTGATCCGAGATTCTCGGGCATCCAGCGCAGCCGCTCCATGGCGACGAAGATCTCCTGGATGCGCTGCTCGACCGGCTTGTTCAGCGCGGCGATGCTGGCATTGCCGATGACGCCGTCGGCGTCGAGGCCGTGGCGCGCCTGAAAGCCCTGCACCACCGCCTCAAGCGCTTCGTCGTAAAGGTTGGGATCGAGGGCGTCGGGGGGCACCGAGCCATCGGTGAAAGCGAGGCGCGCACGGAGCGCCGGCACACGCGGATCGCTGGCGCCGGGCTTCAAAGCGTCGCCAAGGGGGATCGGCTGCCAGCCGCCCGCGGCAGCGATCGTGCGATACTCGCCAAGGCTCTTTCGCAGCCCGGTGTAGTCGGCGCCTCGCGGCTGCCAGGCATCGTAGAAAGCCGAAACCGATTTCGCCGCCGCCAGCTGGTTGAGGGCGGCGGTCTGATCGATCGTCTTGTCCTGGAGAAAGAAGGTCGGATCGATTTTGCGCGGCAGCAGCCGTCCGACCTTGATGTCCGAGGCAAATTCGAGAAACGCGGCTGAAAAGAACAGCTCGATCGTCGCCTGGCTGCGCGCATCGGAGCCATTGGCCGCGGCCGCAAGCCTCTCGAGCTGCCCGGCGGGATAGGAAGAGGGATCGAGGCCATCCGCCTCGGCCGCCTTGATGCGGGCGATGAACTGTTCCATGCGGCCGCTGCCGATCCACAGCGGCCTGCCGGCGGCCGCTTTATAGTAGCCGTCGATCCCGTCACGGCGCTGCCGGACGGGCAGCGGCAACCCCGGCTCATTGGCGAGAAGGTCCGACAGGTTCATCGTGATCGCCGCCTCTTCCTCCGTTGTCAGGGCCGCGACAGCGAGGCTGGCGGAGCCGGCGAGCAACGCCGCCGAGAGGCAGAGGGCAGCAAGTTTCCGAACGACGTTCATCGATTCAAAATTTCCCGATTGGAGCCAGGCTTGCGATCCACGTCCCCGGCCGGTCGCGGAGTAGACTACGCGATTCTACGCTAGTCTAACCCCCAGTCTTTCTTGACTTTTTTGTGTTCAACCAAGGGCCGGCCGCAATAGCGCCCGTTTCGGGTGAGGGCCCTGGCCGCCGCTTGACGGCGGTAAGGCGGCACGGTAGGTGCCGACGCCGGGGGAAAACTTGCACAACCTATCGCCCAATTTGCGCGGCATCATCTACATGGTGCTGGCCGCCGGGACTTTCGTCACCAACGACACGTTCCTGAAGCTCGCGACGGAAGGTTTGCCGCCCTTTCAGTCGCTGCTCCTGCGCGGTGTTTCGGCTTCGCTCTGGTGCCTGCCACTGGTGATCGCCACCGGCAATCTCCGTAAATTGCCGATGACATTGAACGGCTGGGTGCTTGTCCGCAATCTCAGCGAGCTCGCCGCCGTGTTCTGCTTCACCCTGGCGCTCAAGAATGTGGCGCTCGCCGACATCACCGCCATCAACATGACTTCGCCGCTGCTGCTGCTGATCGGCTGTTCGATTTTTTTCGGTGAACGCCTCGGCCGGCAGCGGTTCCTGCTGATCGGCGCCGGCTTTGCTGGTGCGCTCCTCGTCGCTCAGCCGTCCGGACAAGGCGCCTCGCCCTATCTCCTGCTCGGTTTCGTAGGCGCCATTGCCGGCGCCGGGCGCGATCTGGCGGGGCGCAAGGTCGCCGCGCATATTCCAACCGTGGTCGTCGCCTATGCCACGATCCTGTCGGTGATGGTGGGTTCGGGCATCGCCCACATCCTGTTCGAGGACTGGCAGACGCCGACGGGGAATTCGTGGATCTATGTCGCGGGGGCCGGTCTGTTCCTTACCTTTGGGCAGTTCTTCCTGTTCTTGAGCTACAGGACCGGCGCCACGGCCGCGGTTGCGCCATTCCTCTACACCTTCACGGTATGGGCGATGATCTCGGGCGTCGTGGTGTTCGGATCGCTGCCGAACCCGCTGGCGCTCGTCGGCATCGCGCTGATCGTCGCCAGCGGCGTGACCGTCGCCCTCCTCGACGATCGGAAGCGGCGCCTGGGGGTAACCGCCTAGGAGCCGGCGTCAACGCCATCCAAGCGACGGCGCCACCTGGGTCAGGATCGCCTCGATGACATGGGCGTTGTAGTCGACGCCGAGCTGGTTCGGCACGGTCAGGAGCAGCGTGTCGGCTTCAGCGATGGCCTCGTCCGCCTTCAGCTCCTTGACGAGGACATCGGGTTCGGCGGCGTAGCTGCGCCCGAAGATCGCCCGGGTGTTCGCCTCGATGAAGCCGAACTGGTCCTCGTCCTTCTTGCCGCCGCCGAAATAGGCCCGATCGCGATCGTCGACGAGCGCGAAGATGCTGCGGCTGACCGAGATTCGTGGCGCCCGCTGGTGGCCGGCTTCGGCCCAGGCGGCGCGGTAGGCGCGGATCTGTTCGGCCTGCTGGACATGGAAGGGCTTTCCGCTCTCGTCGAACTTTAGCGTCGAGCTTTGCAGGTTCATGCCGAGCCTGGCCGCCCATTCCGCCGTAGCGTTGGTTGCCGCACCCCACCAGATGCGATCCCGCAACCCGTCCGAGTGAGGCTCGAGCCGGAGGAGCCCCGGCGGGTTCGGGAACATCGGCCGCGGATTGGGCTGGGCAAATCCCTTGCCGCCGAGCACGTCGAGGAACACCTCGGCGTGGCGACGGGCCATGTCGGCGTCCGTCTGGCCCTCGGCCGGGGCGTAGCCGAAGTAGCGCCAGCCGTCGATCACCTGCTCCGGCGAGCCGCGGCTGATGCCGAGCTGCAAACGACCGCCGGCGATGATGTCGGCGGCGCCGGCGTCCTCGGCCATGTAGAACGGGTTCTCGTACCGCATGTCGATCACCGCCGTGCCGATCTCGATGCGTTTGGTCCTCGCGCCGACCGCGGCCAGCAGCGGGAACGGCGAACCGAGCTGGCGGGCGAAATGATGCACGCGGAAATACGCCCCGTCGGCACCCAGCTCCTCGGCCGCCACGGCAAGGTCGATGGACTGGAGGAGAGCGTCGGACGCCGAGCGCGTCTGCGAATGCGGCGAAGCCGCCCAGTGACCGAAGGAGAGGAAGCCGATTTTCTTCATTGCGGAGCGAGGTCCATAAACTCGGCAAGAACCGGCACGAACGCGCGCCCGAGAAGCACCCGGCGGGCGGACGCGGAGGTCGGGGTGACTTCTTCCCCCTCGGATGTGACCACGCGGGCCTCACTTCATTTCCCGGCGACGGGCAAGCCGCAGAGAAGCGGCGAACCGATCCTGACGATGAACGGCCCGCATTGTCCGCGCGCCAATCGAAAAATAGCCAAGCGCAGGCCTTTGGCAATGGCCGGCGGATCACGCGATTGAGCCGGGCTCGCATCGATGGGCAATTTGGAGACGAGCGCCGTCAGGCCAAAGCTACCGGGCTTTTCAACAAGGATGGGCGGAGGGAGAGCAACTGGGCTCCAACATTCTCCACTTTGTAGTGTTAGCCGATCGCGTCCATCAAGGGCGATCAACGGCTTGAAAGGGCGAGATCGACGGTCACTACCTGTTCGCGACTCGTTGTACGAGCACGCGGCCGTGCGAACTAAGGGGCGCAAACCGCGGTGTGATCCGCCCACCAATTTGCGGTCATCGCAGGATTCCGGAGGTCGTGAGTGCTGCCGTTGACTCTGCCCTCTCCGTCGATACTACCCTCGTAGGCGCCGACGGACCCATTGCCCCAGGGCACGTCAAAGTGAAACTTGCCGGCGTCGATTTTCCGTCGACAATTGCGACCTTGTCGCCGTCGGCGTCGGCGAGCCCGGCGAGCCCGTCGCCTTCCTGACGCAGTGTCAAATGGACTGCCGGGCTCATCGTCTGTGTCAACGTCCAGTCGCCGCTTAGATCCCAGACACAGGACTGGCGCCCGAAGCCGAAGTATGAAAATGCCACGGCGCCGACGCCCACCAAGCATGCGAAAAGCACCGCGCCATAGATCGCGGTCCTCCGCCGTCGGGCCTGGGGTGAATTCAACGGCCCTATTATGCTGGCGACGACGTCGGTAAGGCGACTGACATCACCTTCGAAGCGCGTATTGCCGATCTCGATGGCGTTCCGGCGCAACAGTGGGTGCAATTCGTTGGGCAGATTTTTCTCCGACGGCATTGTTGCGCCGTCGACCAGAACCGGTATGACGCGAATGTCGCGCTTCAGAGCGGACGCGACCTCGATGCGTACAGGGTCCTTCGGGTCGTCAATTCGAGGGCTTTCGCCCGATGGCCCCGCCCCAAGCCAGTCCTTGCCGATCATGACAAGGAGCACCTCGCAGCGCCCGACTGCCTGGTCGATGACCTGATCGAACCGAAGGCCTGGTTCGATCGCATCGATGTCCATAAACACGCGTTCTTGCGTGAACCGCTTCGCGAGCCGGTCATAGATTGCCCGGGTGAATCCCGAGGTGTCGTTGCGGCGATACGAGATGAACACGGTTCCTTGAGTCATCGTGCCACTAACCTCGCGACTCTTGATATCCCGGCAACCATCGCCCAAGAAAACAGGAGAGTACGCCAAGAGGGCATGGCGCATCCACGCTCTTTATTCGCGACTGGGGGAGGACCGTGACGCCTCGCTCGCAGCCGCGCGCCTTCTGGAAAATATGCACCGGCGATAGGCGAGGAACTTGAAACGCCCCTCTTCGAACGAGCCCCGCAAGTGATCCCGGTTGTATTTTCGGGAGGTTTCCTAGTGTCTGGCACCTACCTGGTGTTTGCGGAGACGGATCGACCGCCAGCCGGGCTTGATCTTTGGGTACCGGTGCTTGGCCGCTCGCCGCTCGTATGCGGCTGGCCATATTGACACGATATTCCCGCCACTTAGCGGGCGCGCTACCCCGGTGGCGACGAGGTAGCGACGGCCTGAGCTTGCCAATGCCCGCCCATGGCGGCAATCTCAACTCAACAAGTCGATCATCGGGCGGATGCCGGTCCGTTGGGATGGCCAGCTTCAAGTCTCGCGGAGGGCGGAGTTGTAGTCCCGCCGCGGGCGGCATCAGATCACCGTCCGGCGCCGCGAAACCGTTTGTGGCGATCGGCCAGCAGCGATAGGCGGAAGACGTTTGAACGGTTGCGGATGGTCTCGACCGAACACAATCGATCCGACAGCGTCGTCGCGTTTTGCACCGATCGCGCCATGTTTCTTCCCGCAATCCTTGCGGCCGAGGGGGCAGCGCGTTTTGCACCGGCCAGCGACGTGGTGGTATTCGTGGAGCGCGGAGCGATGCCCGACGGTTTTCGCCGTTGGCATCGCCAACGCGGGGGACGCTTCGCCGTCATCGAAGTGGACCTCAGCGCATGGATCCCAGACCGGATCAGATTCTCTTCAAGATTCCCCAAGGCGAGCGGCTTTCGCCTCATG
>JBDTLN010000122.1:0-6750 GCA_039934795.1 Bauldia sp.
AATGCTGGATTGCGATCCCGCCGATCGGGTCGTCGGCGATCGCCGCAAGTGGCCGGCGTGAGCGGCGCCACCGCCATCGCCGGGCATAGAGCGGCCTGCCGAACATGGTCAGGACGCGGTAGGAGCAGAGCCTGTTTTCCTCGTCGGTCGAGTCGATGAATTTCTGGACGATCATCGGCGATCGGTCGTTGAGGGTCAGTTCGAGATAGCGGAGCCTGATCGAGGTCGTGCGTACCAGTCGGACATTGGCACCCTTCGACGATCCGATGTTCGGCTTGATCACCGAATACTCGCCCCAGGTCGCTGGATTGAGGACGAGGCCTCGGGTCAGCAGCCTGCTTTCGGGCACAGGAAGTCCTGCCGCTATCAGGTGCTCTGTCTCACGCAGCTTGTCGACGAAGTTCCGGCCGACATAGACCTTGCCGCCTGGCGGCTTGTAGGTCACCAGATGGATCGGCGAGAAAACCAGGGATGGCCTGGTGATCTGCCATGCCCTGACCGCCTCGTCCGATTCCAGATTGCTGGCGATGCGCACCTCGATATCGGGGGCCCGGCTTTCGATCTTGCGCTTCACGGTCAGCCAGTCGGCCAGCGCCTGATCCGGAACCGTGTGCAGAATGAGGAGATTGAAGGCGGGCAGCACGTCGCGATTCGCTCCGTTCCGTTAATACCTATGCTCCGGCAAGAGGCTTCCCTGAGGTGGGCCGGGTCGGCGTCGAAGCTGTCTCAAGCGATCGCGGTCCTCTGGGATCAGTTTGGATGACGTAACATGGCGCTGGTACGGGAGCGTCGTCAGTCAGCAATCAGCTTGACCGCCCCAGCATCTCTCCATCCAGGGAGAAATACTTCCGGGCATGGGCGACGAGTTCCTTGTCGGACGGGTGATCGACGGTCTCGACGCCGGCGATGTGCTCGATCAGCCGCGGGTCGTGGCGGTGGATGTGCTTGACGAGTTCGGTCTTGGCGCTCGATGGCCCGGTGATGAGGATCTTCTCCACGTCGGCGACGGCATGGGCGACCTCGTGGAGGAACGCCTCGTCGGCCGACGCATGGCCGGAGCCGATGGAGTTGGCCTTGTGGTGGATGTGGCGGGTCGGGGCGTCAGGTTGGATGGAAATCTTGTCGCTACCGGCGCGGTCGAAGTGGAAGACGCGCGCTTCCTTGTGGTCGATCCAGACGACGGCGTGGTTATGGCTGGTCATGGGTTCCTGCAGGTTGTGGAAAGAACGGGTCGCCGGAGTGTAGCCGATCCCGGCGGGCATTGCGGTGCCGATCGATCTTTTCAAGCCGGACGGCCATTTCCGGACTGTGACCTCGGTCGTTGACAGGGGCGCGACCGCCGTTCAGAAACGCGCGGCGTGAGACACCGCTGGCCGGCGCCGTCCGGGGGCGTTTCCCGACATGCCCGTCACCGTTCCCGGCCCGTCCGCACCCTGCCCATGCCCGATTTTTCTCTGACAGAGCGCGCCCGTCGGCTTCCCATCTGGCGCGGCGAAGTTGCCATAAAGCCGCTCAGCGGCGGCACCACCAACTACAATTTTCTCGTTGAAAATCAAGGACAACGCTACGTGGTCCGGGTCGGCGACGACATTCCTATCCACCAGATCATGCGCTTCAACGAGCGCGCCGCCAGCCTCGCGGCCTTCCACGCCGGCATCTCCCCGGAAGTCATTCATTCTGAAAGCGGAATCCTGGTGATGCGCTATATCGACGGGCGCACCTGCACCCCCGCCGACATCCGCGACGGCGCCACCCTCGGCAAGATCCTGCCGCTCCTCAAGCGAGTCCACCGCGAAATCCCCCGCTACATCCGCGGACCGGTCCTCGCCTTCTGGGTTTTCCACGTCATCCGCGACTACGCCCACACGCTTGAGGAGGCCGGCAGCAAGTACGCCTCGCGCCTGCCGGATCTCCTTGAAGTTGCTGCCACTCTTGAACTGGCTATCGGGCCTGTCGACCTCGTCTTCGGGCACAACGACCTGCTCAGTGCCAATTTCATCGACGACGGCGCGCGCATCTGGCTGATCGATTGGGACTATGCCGGCTTCAACTCGCCGCTCTTCGACCTCGCCAACCTCGCCTCAAACAGCGAATTCGATGTGCCGCAGGAAGAGTGGATGCTGGCGGTCTATTTCGGCCGCCCGCCGGACACGGCGCTGTGGCGAAGCTATCGCGCCATGAAATGCGCTTCACTGCTGCGCGAAGCGATGTGGAGCATGGTTTCCGAGATCCATTCCAAGCTCGACTTCGACTACGGCGCCTACACACTCGACTACATGGATCGCTTCGCACGCATCCACGCGGCCTTCCAGAAGGCGGACCTGCCGGGCTGACGCGGACTGGCTGAGCGCCGCGCGCCGACCCATATCGGATCAACATGACCATCGATCTCGACACCCGCGCCGGTTTGCCCGAAGAGCTTCGCCTTTTGCTCGAACGTTTCCCCCGCGATATCTGGCCGGCCCACGCCAATCTCGGGCCGCTCGCTCAATTCTGGCTTCAGATCCATGAAGGGTTTCGCGACACGAGCAGCAAGCTTCAAGCGCGGGCTGTCGACTTCCGCGAGGGCCGCATGACGGCGACCGAGTACAAGGATTGGTTTGCGCCACGCCTCAATGTGCTGCTCGGCCACCTTCACGGCCATCACCAGATCGAGGACTTCCAGTTCTTTCCCCTTTTCGCAGCGGCCGAGCCGCGCCTCGTGCGCGGCTTCGAGATTCTTGAGCAGGACCATGAAGCGATTCACGAAACCCTCGGCGCGCTGGTCGACAGCGCCAATGCTTTGCTGAAGGCGGACGACGCCAACGCCGACCAGCTCCGGTTCGCAGCGGACAGATATGCCGGAATCAACGAGCACCTCCTCCGGCAGTTGCACCGCCACCTCGAAGACGAGGAAGACCTCATTATCCCGCTGATACTCGACCGCGGCGAAGGGCCCCTCGGCATCGGCTGAACCGTTGCCTTTCCAGCGGCCGCAGGTAGTTTGGGCTCGCGCAGTCGTGACGCGACTGTGTCCCCGGGTTCGAGGCATAGCACCTCCTGCCCGCCGCCGTCCGCGAGCCGGCAAGGAGACAGGCATGGCAACACGTGGCTTCTTTGGGCGCCGGCAATCGCCGGAAATTGAGGCGCGGCTTCCGCCTGGCCAATACCTGGAAAAGGGCTTTCCGGTGCTCTCCGCCGGACCGACGCCGATCGTCAAGCACGAGGACTGGCACTTCGACGTGAAGGTGGGGCCGAGGGTCATCAAGACCTGGAATTGGGACGCATTCAACCAGTTGCCGAGGTCGAAGGTCCACAAGGACATCCACTGCGTTACCAAATGGACGAAATTCGACACCAACTGGGAAGGCGTCCTTGTCGAGGAGATTCTGAAGGCCGCCGGTCTTGATGCGCCGCCGACGCCTTATGTGCTCGCCCACTCATTCGACGGCTATTCGACCAACGTGCCGTTCAAGGACCTTGCCGACGGCAAGGGCATGGTGGCGCTGACCTATGAGGGCTATCCGATCACCTCCGACCACGGCGGTCCGGCGCGCCTGCTGGTGCCGCACCTCTATTTCTGGAAGTCGGCGAAGTGGGTGAATGGCCTGCAGTTCACCAATGTCGACGAGGCGGGTTTCTGGGAACTGCGCGGCTATCACATCTACGGTGACCCGTGGAAGGAACAGCGTTTCACGGGCGACCCATGAGCGACGCCAACGCCGCGCCCGAACGCCTGGAATGGCAGGAGGCGGCGGTCGAATCCGTGGCGGAGCAAACGCCGGAGGTGAAGAGCTTCTTCCTGAAGCCGCCTCAGTGGCGTGGTTTCACCGCCGGCCAGCACGTCGATGTCCGCCTGACCGCGCCCGATGGGTACCAGGCGGAGCGCAGCTATTCGATCGGCTCGGCGCCGGAGGCCGATGCGGTTGAGCTTGTGATCGAGAAACTCGAAAACGGCGAAGTTTCTCCCTTTTTCCATGAGGTTGTCGCTGCGGGCGACACGATTGAAATGCGCGGCCCGATCGGAGGACATTTCACGTGGGGGCCTCGGGATGGCGGTCCGCTCCTTCTGCTCGGTGGCGGCTCCGGCGTCGTGCCGCTGATGTCGATGATCCGCCACCGGCGAGCGGTCGGGCGCGATGTACGCACGATCCTTGTCTATTCGTGCCGCCGCTGGAGCGAAGTCATCTTCCGCGACGAACTGATAGCGGAGGCCGCCAGCGACCCGAATTTGTCGCTTGTCCTCACGATTACCCGCGAGGCAGCGCCGATGGCCGGCGTCCGCATGGGCCGCGTCGACATGAAGCTTATGGACGAGGTGCTGGAAATGTTCGGCCCGGCCGTCATGCCGAAGCGCACCTTCATCTGCGGGTCGAGCGCCTTCGTGGACGTTGCGAGCCGGCTGCTTCTCGAAGCGGGCATCCCCTTCGGCTCCATCAAGACGGAACGTTATGGCGGCGATCCGGCCCGCGCCGAAGGCATCGCGCCGGTCCCCGAATCCTGATTATTCGACGAAGACCGTGACCCGGTCGGAACGCCCGGTTGCGTCGACGACGGAGAGCGTCACGAAGCCGGACCCGTCCGGTTGCCAGCTCTCGGTGCGGTCAAAGGGCGACTGGCCGATAGGTCGGCCGTTGGCGTAGAACGTGAAGGGCGGCTCGCCATTCCTGACCTTGATGGCGAGCGGCCCCGGATCGCCGTCCTTGATGCCGAGATCGACCTCAACGCCGTCGAGGGGGAAGGCGATCTCCGGGTCGCTGTTCTCGGCGACGACCGCCTCGTTTGGGTGACGGAAGCGGCGGAGCGGCTTGGGCAGGGCGGATGTTGACGCGACCATTGCCCCGGCGGGCCTGGCTTTCAACGGGCTGCGCTTTCCGCCCATCCGGTCGAACGCTTCGAAGAGGATCGGGGCCGCACTGACGACGCCGGAGAGACCCGGCACCGGCGCGCCGTCCGGACGTCCGACCCATACCCCGATGACATGCCTGCCATCAAATCCCATGGCCCAGGCGTCGCGATACCCATAGGAAGTGCCGGTCTTATAGGCAACGTGACCGGGCGAGCCGTTGGTCGGCGGCGGCGTGCCCGAGAGGATGTCCGACACGTACCAGTCGGCGACCGGATCGAGGACAGGCGAGCCGGCGTCGGCTTGCGGGACGATTGGCCCATCGGCGACTCCGTCGCGGAGCTGAACCGCTGTGCCGCCGCGGGCGAGCGCCGCGTAGGCGGCGACGAGGTCGCGAAGGCTGATGCCGACGCCGCCGAGGCCGATCGCCAGCCCCGGCGCCGTGAGATCGGGAAGGACGGGGTTGGCGCCTGCGCGTTTCAGCCTTGCGACGAGCCGGGCAGGGCCGACTGCGTCGAGGACGATGACCGCCGGGACGTTGAGCGATTGTTCCAGCGCCTCGCGGATGGTGACGGTGCCGCGGTGGAATCCGTCAAAGTTTACAGGCGCATAGCCGTGGAAGGCAGTGGGCCGATCCTCGATCAGGCTCTCGGGATGGGCGAGGCCGGCCTCGAAGGCGAGACCGTAGATGAAGGGCTTCAATGTCGAGCCGGGGGAGCGGACGGCGGTTGTCATGTCGACGAATCCGCTTCTGGCGGTGTCGAAGAGGCCGGCGGAGCCTACGGATGCCTCGATTTCGCCGGTGAGATGGTCGGCGACGACGATGGCTACCGAGACCTTCGGGCCGAGGGAGCGGGCGTGGTCGGCGGCCAGCATCTCAAGGGAATTTTGCAAGTATTTTGAGATGGTTAGCTTGTGGACCGGAAGCTCCGGGTGAGCCTTGACCGCCGCCGCGCCGAGATGGGCGGCGAGCATCGGGAAAGCCTTGCGGCCGGCCGGAATCCGCTCGCTCTTGGCCGCTTCGGCGGCCTCGAAATCGATGCTCCGGACAGCAGCGAGACGGTCGAGAACATCGTTGCGACGGGCCTCGGACACGCCGGAATCACGGTCCGGTCGGCGTGATTCCGGAGACTGCGGCAGGGCGACGAGGAGTGCCGCCTCGGCAACCGTCAGACGCCCCGGCTCCTTGCCGAAATAGGCAAGGGTGGCGGCGCGGATGCCCTCGATGTTGCCGCCATAGGGGGCAAGGGTGAGATAGAGGTCGAGGATTTGGTCCTTGGAGAATTTCTTCTCCAGCGCCAGTGCCATCGCGATCTGCTTCAGCTTGGTGTCGAGCGTCCTGGTGTCGGAGCCGCCGAGGAGGCGGGCGACCTGCATGGTGAGCGTCGAGCCGCCCGAGATCACGCGGCCGCCGGCGAGGACGAACTGCCCGGCGGCGCGGACCATCGCCTGCCAGTCGACGCCGTGATGTTCAAAGAAGCGGCGATCCTCGTAGGCGATGAGCATGTCGAGGAAACGGGGATCGACGTCCGCTTTGGTCACCGGCAGCCGCCAGCGGCCGTCTGCGGTGGTGAAGGGGCGCAGCAACTTGCCATCGCGATCGACGACGACGGTCGATGTCGGGATGGCGGACGGATCGGGGAGGGGTGGGAGTGCGGCTTCGAGGCGATGAAGGTAGTGGCGGCCGGCGGCCACGGTGGCGGCCGCGACAACGACGATTGCAGCGAGCCCGACGAACGCGAGGGTCCAGAGGCGGTACCTCCGCAACTCCCTCCGCCCTCGTGGGGGAGGGATGGGGAGAGGGGGAGCGCGCCGGGTAGGTGCGCGCAGAAACCCCCTCACAAGCTTCGCTAGGGCCTTCGGCCTAAGCGAAGCTTTCTCTCCCACGAGGGGAGAGAGGGGCGCCTCGTGTGTTGGGCGCGTCA
>JBDTLN010000123.1:0-6747 GCA_039934795.1 Bauldia sp.
ACATGCGGCCGCGCGAGCTGGCCACGAGGATTGCGGCTGCACTGGCCGCCGATCCGGACGTCGACGCCGCCGAGGTGGCCGGGCCGGGCTTCATCAATCTGAGGCTGAAGCTCGCCTATTGGCAGGGGCTCTTGCGCAGCCTCATCGCCGAAGGCCCCAGCTATGGCCGGACCGACTTCGGACGCGGCGAGCCGGTGAACGTCGAGTTCGTGTCGGCCAATCCGACCGGCCCGATGCATATCGGTCATTGTCGCGGCGCCGTAGTCGGCGACGTGCTCGGCAGCCTGCTCGATGCGACCGGCTATCAGGTGACGCGCGAGTACTACATCAACGACGCCGGCGCGCAGGTCGATGTCCTGGCCCGCTCGGCATTTCTCCGCTACCGCGAGGCCCTTGGCGAGGCTGTTGGCCCGATCCCCGAGGGCCTTTATCCCGGCGAATACCTGAAGCCCGTCGGCGCCGCGCTGGCCGCGGGGCACGGCGACAGCCTGCTCGCCATGAGCGAGGCGGCGTGGCTGCCGATCGTGCGTCATGCCGCCGTCGGCGCCATGCTGGTGTTGATCAAAGAGGACTTGGCGACGCTCAACGTCGTCCACGACGTCTTCTTCTCCGAACGCTCCCTCATCGACGGCCCATCCGACAAGGTCGCCGAGGCGATCGATTGGCTGGCTGCCAAGGGTCTGATCTATGAGGGAACGCTGCCGCCGCCGAAGGGGCAGTTGCCGGAAGACTGGGAGGATCGCGAGCAGACCTTGTTCCGCTCAACCCAATTCGGCGACGACGTCGACCGGCCGCTGATGAAGTCCGACGGCAGCTACACCTACTTCGCCTCGGACATCGCTTACCACTTCGACAAGTACCGGCGCGGCTTCAAGACGATGATCGACGTCTGGGGCGCCGACCATGGCGGCTATATCAAGCGCATGCAGGCCGCGGTGAAGGCGATGACCGGCGACGAAGGCACCCTCGACGTGAAGTTGTGCCAGCTCGTCAAGCTCTTCCAGGGCGGTGAGCCGATCCGCATGTCGAAGCGCTCCGGCGACTTTATCACCCTCCGCGAACTCGTCGAAGAAGTGGGTGTAGATGCGATTCGTTTCATGATGGTGTTCCGGAAGAACGATGCGCCCCTCGATTTCGACTTCCAGAGAGTTACCGAACAATCGAAAGATAATCCCGTGTTTTACGTGCAGTACGCCCATGCGCGTACTTGCTCGATATTTCGCCAGGCCTCGGTCGAAATGCCGGCCCTCGACACGGGCGAAGCCGCCCTCGCGGAAGCCGACTTCAGCGCGCTCACCGACCCCGGGGAAATGGCTATAATCCGCCGTTTAGCCGAGTATCCGCGGCTCCTTGAAGCCGCCGCCGGCGCGCACGAGCCGCACCGCCTTGCCTTCTATCTCCACGACCTCGCATCCGATTTCCATGGCCACTGGAATCGGGGCAAAGAGCTGCCGCAATTGCGCTTTATTGACGTGTCTGATTCAGGGGCGACATTGGCTCGGCTGGCCCTGGTCCACGCAACAAAATTGGTGTTGTCCGCTGGATTGGTTATTCTTGGCGTCAGTGCGCCGCAGGAAATGCGTTAGTTGCGTCGGCGGCAATTTGGGGTGCTCCGTCGTGTTTGAGTTCGCAAGGGCGGGAAGCGGTCAGCATGCCTGACAAATACGATCCGAGACTCTCGATGCGGCCGTCCGGCGACCGCAAGCCCCCCGGCGCGGGCGCCGACGCCGACGATCCGCTGTTTGAACTGGCGCGGCTTGTCTCGGGGAAGGGGCTCGAAGCCGCCGGGTCGCGCCACGGCGAGCGTGCCCCGCCCGCGCCGCGTGGTCCGCTGCCTTCCGAGACCGAACTGGCGCGCGATCTGGAGTCGGAACTCCTGAACGAATTGCAAGCGTCATTCTCGATGCTGCAGGAGCCGATCGCATCGACCTTGCAGCCTGCGTCGCCGCGCATCCCGGTTGCGGCACCACTTGCTGCGCCGCCGGCCCCGTCGATGGCGATCCCGGAGCCTCCGGCGGCGCCGCCTCCGCCACCTCTTGTCAGACCCGTTGCCAGGCAGCCTGAACGCACGGAGCGGCCACAGCCCGTCGAGAGGCAGGAACCGCGTGTCGAACGGCAGGAGCCGCGCGTCGAGAGGCAAGAGCCGCGGGCAGAGAGACAGGAACCGCGTGTCGAGCGGGTTCTGCGCCCCGAACGGGGCCTAACGCCGGCGCCCCAGAATCCCGCCGAGCGCGTGGCATCCTTCCGGCCGCCAAGCCAGCCGAACGACCTGTCCAATCTTCAGTTCCGGCCGACCAGCGCCCCGGCGCAAGCGCTGCCGCCCGCGCCAAGGGCAGTCGAGCCGCCGGCCAGGTCGGCCTCGCCGCGCTGGATGCCGCGCACGGAGCGCCGCGCCGACGCCCCACTGCCACGCTACACGCCCCAGCGCGCTCTCGCTCCGCCGCCGCGTCAGGAAAGGGAAGAGCATCCGCTCGACGACGAGCCGTTCGACGAAAGCCTCACCCTCCAGGATGAGGGCTATTTCGACGAGGACGAGCAGGACGAGAATTTCGACCTTGTGCCGGGCTATGGCGACGAGGACTTGCTGCCTCCATTCCCCGAGGATGAGCTTGCGGCCTTGCAGCCGAGGCGGTCTGGCCGCGGCGTGTTGATGATCGCGGCCCTTTTCGCGGTAGTGGTTGTCGGCGGTGCCGCCGCGATACTGCTGCGTTCGGGAAATGGGACTTCCTCGCCGCCGGCGGTGATCGCCGCCGACGCATCGCCGACCAAGGTGGTGCCCGAGACCGGCCAGCCGGTCGACGACCAAAGCCAGGCCAAGCTCATCTACGACCGGGTCGATCCGGGCGAGGAAGCGGCCGACAGCCAGTTGGCGGCCCAGGAAAACGATCCGATCAGCGATGTGGCGGCCGAGAGCGACGAAAGCTCGAATCCGATTTCGCGCGTAATCCTTCCCGGCGGCCCCGGCATCGACTCCACCGCCGAGAGTTCTGCGCCGGAGGAAACGGCAACCGCGGCCACGACGGAGGATGACGGCTCCGGCATCAAGCCGATCGGCCCGAAGAAGGTTCGAACCGTAGTCGTTCGCCCGGATGGCACGATCGTCAGCAGCGAAGCGGCTGCCGCCGATGGCAGCGTGGACGCAACCACAGCCGCCGCTGCCAACGGCGGGGATGCTGCCGCGGGCTCGGAACCGCCCACGTCGCCTTCGGAAGGAGCCGCCGCAGCCACTCCTCCGCCGGCACCGGCCTCGACATCGGACACAGCCGAACTGGAGGCAGCGGCTGAGCAGGGTGGCGACATCGCGGCCCGCGAAGGGAACGGCGATCAGATCGCGCTGCGCGAATCGACCGAACCCCTGCCGCTAAGTGGCAGCGATTCCGCGCCCGAACCCGCGCCGCCCGCGGCCGAGGAAGTCGCGGCGCCCGAGCCGCCGGCAAAGCCGGTCAGGAAGCCGACGATCAAGCCCCCGACGGCCGATGCCACAAGCGACAGCGGGCCGATCGACATTACCCCGACCACCAAAACCCGCCCTCGTCCGGCCGAGCAGCAGACGGCGAGCCTTGTCCCGGCCGGAGCGATGCTGGTCCAGGTGTCTTCGCAGCGTTCCGAAGACGCGGCTCAGTCGACCTTTCGTGATCTCCAGAAGCGCTTCCCGCAAATCCTCGGCCGCTACGACGCCAACATCCAGCGAGCCGATCTCGGCGCCAGGGGCGTTTACTACCGCGTGCGCGTTGGACCCTTCGGCGGCGCCGACGCCCAAAAGCTTTGCGAGGCGCTCAAGGGAGCCGGCGGCGACTGCATCCTCGCCCAGCGCTGAGCCGAGCGGCGCGGCGATGGAGGTCAAGGCTTTTGTTTCCGGCTGTGCCGGCACGCGGCTGTCAGCCGAAGAGGCTTCGTTCTTCGGCGCAGAGCAGCCGTGGGGGCTTATCCTCTTCCAGCGGAACTGCGCCCACCCAGAGGAAATCCGCGATCTCGTCGCGGGCTTCCGGCATGCGGTCGGACGCATCGACGCTCCCGTTCTGATCGATCAGGAAGGGGGTCGCGTGCAGCGCCTGAAGCCCCCAGTCTGGCGGGCCTATCCGCCATGCGGAATTTTGGGCGCAGTCGCCGAGCAGGACGGCGTTGCCGGGGAGAAGGCCTCGTGGCTCCAGGGCCGGCTGATCGCGGCCGACCTTCTTGATCTCGGCATTACCGTCGACTGCGCACCGGACATCGACCTGCGCTTTGCCGGAACAACCAGCGCCATCGGCAATCGCGCCTTTGGTGCGGAACCCGAACTGGTCACACGCCTCGGCCGAGCGTACGCAAACGGGTTGATGGCGGGCGGGGTCCTGCCGGTCATCAAGCACTGCCCCGGCCACGGCCGCGCGACCGTCGACAGCCATCACAGCCTGCCGGTTGTCGGGGATGATCTCGAAACGCTAGCCGCCACCGATTTCGTGCCGTTTGCGCGGCTGGCCGATCTGCCGCTGGCGATGACCGGCCACATCGTCTTCACGGCGATCGACGCCGACAATCCGGCGACCACTTCCGCCGTCGTGATACGCGATATCATCCGAGGGCGAATCAGTTTCGACGGCCTCCTTTTGAGCGACGATGTTTCGATGAAGGCACTCTCAGGCGACTTTGCAGCCAAGACCCGGGCGATCCATGCCGCCGGTTGCGATATCGTGCTCTATTGCTTCGGCGTGATGGACGAGATGCGCGCCGTTGCCGCGGCGGCGCGGCCGCTTGACGGTGTTTCGGCACGGCGTGCGCGGGCGGCGCTCGACGCAAGGCGGCAGCCAGAGCCATTCGACGTTGAGGCGGGATGGGAAGAGTTTCAGGCGCTCATCGAGCGCGCCGGCCGGCCGGCGACGGTGTGACGATGGCCACAAGCGAAGCCGATCAGGCCAAGATGTGGGAAACCTACCAGCCCGTCGATCGCGGCGACGAGCAGGCGCTCGTCGTCGACGTAGCCGGGTTCGAGGGGCCGCTCGACCTGCTGCTGTCGCTCGCCCGGACCCAGAAGGTCGACATCACCCGCATCTCGATCCTGGCGCTGGCCGAACAATACCTCACCTATATCGAGGAGATCAGGCGGCTGCGGCTGGAACTGGCGGCCGACTATCTCGTCATGGCGGCCTGGCTCGCCTATCTCAAGTCGCGGCTGCTTCTGCCGGCGGCGGAAGGCGATGAGGAGCCGACCGGGGAGGAGATGGCCGAGGCGCTGGCCTTCCGGCTACGGCGGCTTGAGGCCATGCGCGAGGCCGCGGCCCGTCTTGCCAATCGCAACCGCCTCGGTCGCGATGTCTTTGCCCGCGGCGATCCCGAGCCGGTACAGATCCACAAGCGCAGCGAATATTCGGCGACCCTTTACGATCTTCTTTCGGCCTATGCGACCCAGCGCCAGCAGCGCTCCGTCTCGGTGGTGCAGGTTCGCCGGCGCCAGGTCTGGTCGCTCCAGGAAGGCCGTGATGTCCTGATGCGGATGATCGGTCAGATCGCCCAATGGACGCCGCTTTCCGTCTTCACGTCCCCGTACCTGTCGCCCGAGATGCGGACCACCGTGACGGCCAGCGCCTTCGGCGCCAGCCTCGAACTCGTTCGCGAAGGCAAGATCGATCTGCGCCAGACCGACGCCTTCGCGCCCCTCTATATCCGCGACCGCGTGCACGCGGTCGAAACCAGTCAGGAGGCCGGCAATGGCTAATTCGAGCGCCGCCGTGGCGATCGCCGTGGACAACGACGCGAGCCCTACGAACTTCTCGCCTGAAGATAGGCGGCAGGGTCTGCGCATGGTGGAAGCACTGCTCTTTGCCTCGGCTGAACCCATTTCGGCGGAAGACCTTGCCAGCCGGCTGCCGATCGGCACCGATGTCGGAGGGCTGCTGAAAGAACTGCAACAGAACTACACCGGCGGCGGTGTCAACCTCATCCAGGTCGCCAGCAAGTGGGCCTTCCGCACGGCCGGCGATCTCTCCTTTCTCCTCAGCCGCGACGCGCTCGAGCAGCGGAAGCTGTCCCGCGCCGCATTGGAGACGCTGGCGATCATCGCCTATCACCAGCCGGTGACGCGCTCCGATATCGAGGAAATCCGGGGTGTGATCACCAGCCGGGGCACCATGGACGTGCTGCTGGAAACAGGCTGGATCCGGATGCGCGGCCGCCGGAAGACGCCCGGCCGCCCGGTGACCTACGGGACCACGGAAGCGTTCCTAGCCCACTTCGGCATCGACACGGTCGGCGACCTGCCGGGACTGGATGAACTGAAAGCGGCAGGGCTGCTGGACGCCGGCGTCGCCGCCAGTTTCATGGTGCCCGAACCGCATGCCAGCGACGATCTGACCGAGGACGAGGATCCGCTTGAGGACGAAGCTTTGGAAGCCGGGGGGGAAGGGTCGCTCGCCGAGGGCTGAAACCGGCACTTTTGCGGATTTTCAGCGGCCTTCATTTGCCAAGTTCAGGGTTTGCGCCTACATGGTTGGAACGGTTCGTTGCCGCGCGGCAAACGGTCTGCGATAGTCGGCGACGGCGACATTTTCGAGTGGAGACAAGCTGATGGGTTCATTCAGCATCTGGCATTGGCTTATCGTCATCGTGGTGGTCATGCTGCTGTTCGGCCGTGGCAAGATTTCGGACCTGATGGGCGACGTCGCCAAGGGCGTGAAGAGCTTCAAGAAGGGTCTGGCCGAGGACGACGACGATCCGAAGTCGATCAACCAGAACGCGCCGACAATGGCGACCTCGCCGGCCGAAGAAAAGTCC
>JBDTLN010000124.1:0-6713 GCA_039934795.1 Bauldia sp.
GCCGTGACTTCGCGGTGTTCATCGGCGGCCCAAACCCGGCGCTTCGGGGCGATCGGAAGGGCGAATATAGCATTCGCGTCAACCAGCAATGGCGCATTTGCTTTGTCTGGTCTGCGGACGGCCCGGATCGCGTCGAGATTGTCGACTATCACTCTTGAGGACCGGCGATGATGATTCCTGACCGCGTCACCTCGCACCCCGGCGAGATTCTTCGTGAGGACTTTCTTGGCCCCCTGGAAATGTCGGCTCACGCCTTGGCGTTGGCTCTGCGGGTGCCGGCCACCCGCATCGGCGCAATTCTGAAAGGTGAACGGTCGGTCACCGCCGATACAGCTCTTCGCCTCTCGCGGTTTTTTGGGACATCGCCCGACTTCTGGATAAATTTGCAGGCGATGCACGACCTCACCAAAGCGAAAAGCGAAAACGGAGCCGAGATCAACAAGCAGGTTCTGCCCAGGCATGTGGCTTGATCGGGCCTTCCCCTCCTAATGCAGCCGCAACTCCGTCGTCACGGTCCGCACTTCGGCG
Organism: Bauldia sp.; assembly: GCA_039934795.1. GTDB lineage: Bacteria > Pseudomonadota > Alphaproteobacteria > Rhizobiales > Kaistiaceae > CAMCWB01. Next base: position 529 of record JBDTLN010000124.1, read on the forward strand.
GGGGTGATGAGGCGCTGGTGGGCGACGCGGACGGAGTGGAGGGGCCCCTCGAGCTCGCGCTCCCAGAATTCGAGGAAACGCTTCAGCTCGGGGAACAGCGGGGCGAGGTCGTAGTCCTGCCACAGGTAGGTTTGCAGCATCGTCGGGTGGTCGGGCATCCGGTAGAGAATGTTCGCGGTTGTCAGGCCGTAGCCTTCCAGTTGACGCCTGAAATCCCCCGACAGCATCGCGAACCTCCTGTTGAGATTGCCCGATCGAAGACGACTCTTCGCCAGTCGAGGTTCCCCCGAACTTTGGTGCGGCGCAACAATATTTTGCGAAAAAGTTCGTAAGATCAACCGATTAGCAGCAAGCCGGCACGACTGCTGACAGTCACGCCCCCGCGGCGCGCTTAGCGGTGATCGTGATGCGCAGTCGCCACATTGAGGCTGTTGAGCTTGTCGCGAAGGCTGCGCTGGATGGCCAGCTCGATGGCGTCCAGCAGGTCGAGATGGGTCTCGAGCAGCCGCCGCAGCTTGTCGCCCTCGAATTCGAGGTAGCGGACACGGCCGGCGGTCACCACCGTCGCGGTCGCGGGCTCGCCGGTGGAGATGCCGATCTCGCCGACCAGCGAATTCGGGCCGACCGAAGCGACGCGCTGGCCGTCGACGAACACGTCGGCATCGCCCCGGCTGATGAAGATGAGGCTCGGTGTCGGCTCGCCCTGTTCGGTGAGGACGCTCTCCTGGTCCGCGTCGACCCACTCGCCGGCGGTGAGCAGCCGGCGGACCTGGCCCACGTCGAGGGTCGGCACGACCGCATGGTGGAAGCGGTGCTCCTCCTCGTTCAGCGCCCGGCCGAACTTCCGCGAGCGGCCGACCCACATCTGCAGGAGATTCACCGCCACGAACAGGATCTGCCAGAACAGGCCGATGCGATCGGCGATCCATACGGCAAGGACAATGCCGACGACGCCGGAGCCGAGCGCGAACCACCGCAGCGGCTTGACGGTCGGCATGCCGATGGCGATGACGAGCAGGAACAGCGACAGATGACGCAGCAGCACGTCCGGCGCCAGTAGCTCGTACACCCACATCGTCATGTGAAAACGCCTCCCCCGGCGCGGCCCGAATGCGCCGGACGCACAAACTACCCGCCGTGCTGCGGCCGGTCTAGCTGGCCGGCATCAGCCCGCCGGCGGCCGCCAGGGCCTCCGGCGTGTCGATATCGAGCGCGACGGCCGGGCCGAGTTCGACTTCGGCGACCGCCTCCGGGTTGCCGCCGATGAGGTGCCGCCCGCCGGTATCGCCGTGAACCGCCATCAGGTCGGGGAAGAAGCGCGCCGACCAGACCACCGGGTTGCCGCGCTTGCCCTCGAAGGTCGGCACGACGAGAAGCGCGCCGGTGGCGGGATCGAAGGCGTCGATCAGCCGGTCGATCATCTCCGCCGTCACCAGCGGCATGTCGGCAAGGAGCACGACCGCGCCGTCGACGTCGGGGGGCAGATTGGCAAGCCCGGCCCTGAGCGAGGTCGAGAGGCCGTCTGCGTAATCGGGATTGTGGACGAAACCCGCCTTGAGGCCGGTCAGCGCCGCTTGCAGCTTTTCCGAGAGGTGGCCGGTGACGACCGTGACGCTGCTCGCTTTGCTGCCGAGCGCGGCGTCGGCGACCTGGCGCACGAGGGGCTTGCCGCCGATGGTGGCGAGCAGCTTGTGCGGCCCGCCCATGCGCCGCCCCTGCCCGGCGGCGAGGATCAGCGCGGCGACCTTCTTCGCCGCCCGCTGCGGCACGGCTTCGCCGCCCTCCCGCGGCTGTGGGCGCGACACGATTTCCATCAGCAGTCCGCCGACGCCGAGGCCGGTGATGTCGTCTGGCGTCACCGCGATACCGGCGAGCAGGCGGTTGAGAACCCAGTCGAAGCCGTTTTCCTTCGGGCTGCGGGCGCAGCCCGGCGCGCCGATCACCGGCGTGCCACCGATCTCGCCAAGGACGAGGAGGTTGCCCGGATCGACCGGCATGCCGAGATGATCGACATTGCCGCCCGCCGCAATGATGCCGGCCGGCACGACGTCGGCGTCGTCGACCACTGCCGAAGCGCCAAAGACGATGAGCAGTTCGTCGCCGGCCTTCTTGCGGTCGCGGAGCGCCGCCGCCAGCGCCACGGCATCGTGGGCGACCCGCGTCTCGGCGGCAAGCCGCGCCCCCGCCGGCGCCAGCCGCTCCTCCAGAAGATGCCGCGTCTTGTCCATGACCGAGGGCTTCAACGACGGCAACGTGGTCGCCACAAGCCCAACCTTCAGCGGCCGGAACGCCGCGACGCGGATCGCCCCCGCCGCCGCGGCGACGGCTTCCGCCAGCTTCGCCTGCGGCACCGCGAACGGGATGATCTTGACGGTCGCGATCATCCGCCCGGTTTCGACGGCCGCGAATTCAGGCAGCGTCGCAACGGTGATCGACGGGTCGATACGGTTGAGGCGATCGATGACGCCCCGGTCGATGACGAGAACCCCGGCAGCGAGCGCATGGAGGTTGCAGCGGCCGGTGAACGGCTTTTCGACATGCACGCCCTCCCCGGCGACGGCGCGGGCGAGTTGCTCGGCGGCCGCATCCTCATGCACGTCTGCCGCATCGAGCCGGGCGACGGTGACGGACTTGAACCCGGCCTTTGCGAGAGCCTCGAGGTCGGCGGGCTGGAGGATCGTCCCCTTGCGGATCGCGCCGCCGTCGTGGCGGACGGAATGGGCAAGAATGGCGCCCGCGGCCTCGCCGACCGGGACCGGCCCGAACCTCACGCCGCCGCCTCTTTCAGCGCCTTGCCGCGGCGCCTGAGGGCCGCAATCACCTGAGCCAGGATCGCCACCGCGATTTCGGCCGGCGACTGGGCAGCGATGTCGATGCCGATCGGCGCCTGGATGGTCGCGAGGGTCACATCGTCGAGGCCCTGCGCCCTCAGCCGCTCCAGCCGCTTGCCATGCGTCTTCCGGCTGCCGAGCGCGCCGACATAGAAACAGCCGGCCTGCAGCGCCGCGACGAGTGCGCCGTCGTCGATCTTTGGATCATGGGTCAGAGCGGCAACTGCCGTGAACGGGTCGAGCCCGACTTTCGGGATCGCCACATCCGGCCATGCGGCAAGAAGCGGAACGCCGGGGAAGCGCTCCGGCGTCGCGAACGCCGTGCGCGGGTCGATGACCGTCATGTCGAAGCCGGCGACGCCGGCCATCGCGGCCATGGCCTGGCTGATATGCACCGCCCCGATCACTACCAGACGCGGCGGCGGCAATTGCACGGTGAGGAAATAGCGCCCCTCCCCCGCCATCCCCGACACGCCGGAGCGAAACCGCGCCACCAGCTCCCCGGCCAGCGGATCGCCCTCATACCCGTCCCGCTCGATGACCAGCCGTTCGGCGCCGGTTGCGGTCTCGGTAACAAGGACCGCCGCCTCGCGGCCGAGTCTGGCGGCGTTCAGCCGCTTGAGAATTTCGAGGTTCACGGCGCCGCTCTAGTCGAGCTTCTCGACATAGACCTTGATGCGCCCGCCGCAGGACAGGCCGACGCGCCACGCCGTCTCGTCGGCGACGCCAAACTCCAGCATCTTCGGTTTGCCGTCGCCGATCACATCGATCGCCTCGCCGACCACGGCGCCCTCGACACAGCCGCCCGACACCGAACCCTCGAAATTGCCCTCGCTGTCGACGACCAGGTGGCTGCCCACCGGTCGCGGCGCCGAGCCCCAGGTCTCGACGACCGTCGCGATGGCCACATCGCGGCCGGCCTTACGCCAGGCTTCAGCCGTCGCCAGCACGTCGAGGTCCGTCCGCGGTTGCGTTGCCGTATCCATCTCCGCCTCCTTGACAGGCAAGGCCGCCGAGCGACCTTTCCGGTTGAATATAACGCTCCCCCGGCCGCCGACCAAGGCCCGTCAGGCCGCGGCGGCCAGCCAGGCGCGTGGATCGGCGCCGGCTTTCCCGTCGCGATCGAGCGCCCGGCAGAGATCGGCGATGGCTTCCAGCGAATGGATCGAGCGGAACTCGTCGACGCGGGGCAGCATCGCGCGGATGCCGCGGGCCTTGGCCTCGAAGCCACCGAAGCGGAGGAGCGGATTGAGCCAGATCAGCCGCCGGCAGGACCGGTGCAGGCGGTCCATCTCGGCAGCCAGATCCTCCTCGCCATCGCGCTCCAGCCCGTCGGTGAAAAGGAGGACGATGGCCCCCTGCCCGAGCACGCGCCGGCTCCATTTGCGATTGAACTCGTGCAGCGCCGTGGCGATGCGCGTGCCGCCCGACCAGTCGAGGACCGCGCCGGAACAGGCGGCCAGCGCCTCGTCCGGGTCGCGCCGGCGAATCTGGCGGGTGATATTGGTGAGCCGGGTGCCGAAGAGGAAGCAGTGCACCCGCCGGCGCCGGTCGGCGAGCGCGTGCATGAAATGGAGGAAGATGCGGGTGTACTGGCTCATCGAGCCGGAGATGTCGCAGAGCACCACGATCGGCGGGTGGATCATGCGCGGACGGCGGTAGCGGAGCGGGATCATGCCGCCGCCGGTTCGCAGACTCGCCCGCAGCGTCCGCCGCGGATCGATGCCTCCCGGCGGCCGCGCCGCGACCAGGCGGCGCGTGGCGACGCTGTCGTCGGGCAATTGCAGCCTCGCTATCTGCCGCTCGGCCTCGACGATCTCGGCCGCCGTCATCTGGGCGAAGTCGCGCTGCTGGAGCTTCTCCTCGGCCGACACGGTGAGCCGCGCCGTGATCTCGACCTGCTCCCGCAACGGCCGCTGCGGCGCCGCTTTCTCATCGAACAGCGCCTCGGCGACGCGCTGCGCGGCGGCCTTCGGCTTCTCGGAGGACGGCGCATCCACGGACTGGAGAAACATCGCCAGCATCTTTTCGAGGAACTGGCGGCTTCGCCAGAAGATGCGGAATGCCTCGTCGAAGACGGCGTGGTGCTCGCGGCGCTTGACGAAGATCGCGTGCAGCGTCCAGTAGAAATCGGCGCGGGTGTCGACGCCGGCCACCTCGACGGCGCGGATCGCATCGATCACCGAGGCCGGCCCGACCGGCAGGCCGGCGCGCCGCAGCGTGCGGGCGAAAAAGACGATGTTGTCGGCGAGCTGCCCGCCTTCGGAGCGCCTGACGGGCTTGCTCATTCCGCCGCGCTCAGCTCCGCCTTGACCTCGTCGAGCATCGCCTTGGTCTTGCTGCCCTGGATGCGGGAGATGTCGTCCTGGTATTTGAGGAGAACGCCGAGCGTGTCCGAAATCGTCTGCGGATCGAGTGCGAGCTGGTCGAGCTCGGTCAGCGCCGTCGCCCAGTCGAGCGTCTCGGCGACGCCGGGGCTTTTGAACAGCTCGGCGCTGCGCAGCTTCTGGACGAAGGCGACGACCTCGCGCGCCAGCCGGTCGCCGGCGCCGGGCACCTTGGTGCGGACGATCTCCAGCTCGCGCGCCGCATCCGGATAGTCGATCCAGTGATAGAGGCAGCGGCGCTTGAGCGCGTCGTGAATCTCGCGCGTCCGGTTGGTCGTGACGATAACAATCGGCGGCGTCGCAGCGCGGAACGTGCCGAGCTCCGGGATGGTCACCTGGTTGTCGGCGAGGACTTCGAGGAGATACGCCTCGAACGCCTCGTCGGCCCGGTCGAGCTCGTCGATCAGGAGGACGGGCGCGCCGCCCTCGACGGTATCGATCGCCTGCAAAAGCGGCCGGCGGACGAGGAAGCGCTCGGTGAACACGTCGGAGACCAGCGTCTCGCGGTCGACCGTCCCCGCCGCCTCGGCGGCGCGGATCTCGATCATCTGCGCGGCGTAATTCCACTCGTAGACGGCGCTGGCGACGTCGAGGCCTTCGTAACATTGCAAACGGATCAGCTTGCGGCCGAGGCGCTCCGACAGGACCTTGGCGATCTCGGTCTTGCCGACCCCGGCCTCGCCCTCGAGGAACAGCGGCCGCCCCATCTTCAGCGACAAATAGAGCACGGTCGCCAGCGCTCGGTCCGGCACATAGCCGCCGTCGCGCAGGAGCTGGAGCGTGTCGTCAATCGAGGCGGGAAGCGCAGTCATCGGGCGGGGTAACTCCGGGCGAGGCAGCGACAGTATAGGATTTCATTGCCCGAGCGGGCAGATCTCCTCGTAGCACAGCGCGGTTAGCAAATTGAATGCCGGGCCACGACGGCAAGACAAACGATGCACTCTGCTATACATATATAGCGAAGGAG
>JBDTLN010000125.1:0-6709 GCA_039934795.1 Bauldia sp.
CCCGCTTCCTCACTTTCTCTGGCCGCGCCCTGCCGGTCCTCTGGGCGCTGGCCGCGATCGGCCTTGTCGTCGGGCTCTACCTTTCCTTCTTCGTGGCGCCGCCGGACTACCAGCAAGGCGAGACGGTGCGGATCATGTTCATCCATGTGCCGTCGGCGTGGCTGGCGATGTTCGGCTATGCCGTGATGGCGGTGGCGGCGCTCGGCACGCTCGTCTGGCGCCACCCGCTCGCCGATGTCACGCAAAAGAGCGCGGCGCCGATCGGCGCGGCGTTCACCTTCCTCGCGCTCATCACCGGCTCGCTGTGGGGCAAGCCGATGTGGGGCACGTACTGGGTCTGGGACGCGCGCCTGACGTCGATGCTGATCCTCTTCCTCATGTATCTCGGTCTCATCGCGCTATGGCAGGCGGTCGACGACAGGGGCAAGGCGGCGCGGGCCGCGGCGATCCTGACCCTGGTCGGCGCCATCAACCTGCCGATCATCAAGTTCTCGGTCGACTGGTGGAACACGCTGCACCAGCCGGCGAGCGTGTTCCGGATGGGCGGCTCGACGATCGACGCGTCGATGCTGTGGCCGCTCTTCGTCATGGCGATCGCCATGACGGTCCTCTACGTCGCGCTCCTGTTCATGGCGATGCGGAACGAGATCCTGCGGCGGCGGGTGCGCACGCTGGAGCTTGCCGCGGCCGCAGCGCCGGGGTGAGGCGATGGAGGCTGCGAGCGACCACACCGGCTTCATCGTCGCCGCCTATCTGGTGACGGCAGTCGTCCTTATCGGCCTGTTCCTCTGGATTGTCGCCGATGGGCGGGCGCAGAAGCGTCGCCTCGCCGACCTTGAGGCACGCGGCGTCAAGCGCCGCTCGGCGGGTAAGCCGTGAGCGGGACGGAGGCCGCAGGGCTGGGGCGTCGGCGTCTTGTTCTCCTCCTGCCGCTCGTTTTCTTCGCCGTGCTTGCCGGCATCTTCCTCGTTCGCCTGGAATCGGGCGGCGATGTTTCCGACATACCCTCGGCGCTGGTCGGCAAGCCGGCGCCTGACTTCAGCCTGCCCGGCCTCGACGCGCTCGGCGTGCCCGGCCTCGGCCGCGCCGACCTCGCCGGCAAGGTGACGCTGGTCAATGTCTTCGCATCGTGGTGCGGACCGTGCCGGGCGGAGCATCCCCAGCTTGCCGTGCTGGCCGCGGACAAGCGCATCCAGGTGGTCGGCATCAACTACAAGGACGTGCCGGAGAATGCCCGCCGCTTCCTCGGCCAGCTCGGCAATCCCTATGCGGCGGTCGGTGTCGACAGCAAGGGGCGCGCGGCGATCGACTGGGGCGTCTACGGCGTGCCGGAGACATTCCTCATCGGCAAAGACGGCACGATCCTCAAGAAGTTCATCGGCCCGATCCTGCCGGAGAACCTCGATACGACGGTCAAGCCGGCGATCGAATCGGCGCTCGCCGGCTAGATCCGCGCGACGCGCTTCTGCAGCGCGTCGGCGACAAAGAAGCAGAGATACGAGACGAGGATGAGGGCGGGCAGCACCAGATGCGCCGGGCCGAGACCGAAATCGTCGGCAAGGGCGCCAAGGGCCATGGGGGCGAGGAGGAGCGATATGCCGAAGCCGACGGCGAGGCGGACGCTCGCCACGTCCTCGGCTCCCGCCGCCGCGCCGATGGCAAAGGTCGTTGACAGGGGATAGAGCGCGGCGATGCCGAGACCGAGGAGGAAGAGCCCGGCGACGGCCGCCGTCGCGTTGCCGATCCCCCAGTAGACCACGAACCCGAAGAAGGTGACGGTGAGCGCGGCGAAAAAGAGGTTACGCGCCGCGACGCGGCGGACCAGCCCGCCGAGGGCGATCCGGCCGATGAGCATGCCGAGCGGAAAGGCGGCGGCGGCCGTTGCCGCCGAGGCCGGATCGAAGCCGGCAACGCGCTCGAGAAAGGCCGGCGCCCAGAACAGCACGCAATATTCGAGGGCGCAGCAGGCGACGAGCAGCGCCCAAAAGGCCCAGAAGGCGGCGGACAGGCGACGCTTTCCGTGCGCTGCCGCGGGCGCCGGTTCGGGGATGGCGGTACCGCGGAACCAGAGGCCGACGCCGAGAATATAGGCGGCGCCGAGGACTACCGTGGCCCGCCAGCCAAGCCCTTGCCAGAGAAAAAAGCCCATGACGACGGGCGCCGAGAGCCCAAAACAGTAGGAGACGATCGCCTGGCCGGCATAGGCCTCGGTGCGACGACGGCCGTGAATGTCGGCAAGGAGCGCCGGCAGGATCGCCGGTATCAGCGTGCCGAAGAAGCCGATGAGGAAGCAACTGAAGATGCTCGCCGCCGGCACCGGCGAGAGGCAGAGGAGCAGGCCGCCGCCGGAGAGGCCACCGACGCCCACCCACAGCGAGCGCTTCCGCCCGAGCCGCCCGGTCACCCGCTCGCCGAACAGGCCGACAAGGATGGTGCCGACGGCGATGGCGCTCGAATGCAGGCTGACGTCGCGATAGCTGAGGTCGAACTGTTCCTGGAGGAACGGCACGACGTTGCCCTGGACGTTGACAAGGAAGAGGTAGCCGCCGCTGAGCAGCCAGGCGTACCAGGTCGCCCGGTCGCGGACGAACCTCGTGGCGGCCGTCGCCGCAGTCGCCGTCACGCGCCGGACTGCCAGATCTTGATCGCCTCGACGGGCCAGATGAGCATGAGCGTGTTGAGGGTCAGGTTGTCGCGGATGGCGTAGCCGACGATCAGTTCCATGGCGAGGGCGAGGACGACCGTCAGCCAGACTGGCAGGCGCGAGGCGAGGAAGAAGCCGAGAATCATGGCGAGGGTGTCGAACACCGAGTTGATCACGCTATCGCCGAAATAGTCGAGGGAGATCGTCGCCTCGCGGTAGCGGTTGATGATCATCGGTGTGTTTTCGAGGATCTCCCAGCCGGCCTCCGCGACGATGGCGACGAGCAGCCGGAGGCCGATCGGCCAGCGGCGCCCGATCACCCAGAGGATGCCGTAGAACAGAAAGCCGTGGATGACGTGCGACGGCGTGTACCAGTCGGTGAGGTGCTGCGAGTTCTCCGAGCTGACCGGCACGCCGTACCACAGCTTGATCGTGCCGCACTTGCAGATCCAGGGATGGCCCATCGCCGCCAGGATGAGCGCGGCGGCAATGATGACCGCGGCGCCGGCGACGATCCAGACGATCAGCCGGCTCCACCAGGGCGGCGGTTCGAGCGTCGTGCTCACGGCGCCTCGGCGGGCTTTTCGGCGATGGTGTAGCGGTTGATCAGGGGCAACTGGCTGAGGGTGAAGACGAAGGTCAGGGGCATGATCCCGAACACCTTGAAATTGACCCAGGCGTCGGTCGAGAAGTTGCGCCAGACGATCTCGTTGAGGACAGCCAGGACGAGGAAGAAGATGCCCCAGCGGAAGGTAAGCTTCCGCCAGCCCTCGGCGGTCAGCTTGAAGACCGAGTCGAAAACGTAGCCAAGCAGCGACTTGCCGAAAAAGAGGCCGCCGAGAAGAGCGACACCGAACAGCGTATTGACGATGGTCGGCTTCATCTTGATGAACGTGTCGTCCTGAAGCCACAGCGTCAGCCCGCCGAAGACGAGGACGACGATGCCGGTGATGAACGGCATGATCGGCAAGCGGCGGGTCAGCGCCAGCGACACTGCGAGCGCGACGAGCGTCGCGACGATGAAGGCGGCGGTGGCGATGAAGATCGGGCCGCCAAGCGCGGCGAGCGCCGGGAAAGACTCGGCTAGCCTGGCGCCGCGCGCATTGGCGAAGAAGAAGACGCCGAGCGGCCCCAGCTCCAGCGCGAGCTTCAGAATCGGGTTGACGGGCTTGCGCGCCGGGGTGTTCGGTTCGGGTTCGAAAGTCATTCGCTATCCTAGCATTGTGTTGGACCGCCGGTGAAAAGGCGGCTGTTCAGGCGCGGGGCTTGCGGGCCTTTGCCCGGTCGACGGCGTGGGCGCTCCGGTTCCATAGCTGCTTCCAGACAGGCTCGCGCTTCGGCGGACGACCGACGAGGACGCCGAGCAGGGCTTCGAGGTAACCGTTGATGTCGTTGAGCAGCGTAATTCCAAGGCGCGGGTTCAGCTCCATCAGCATCGGCCGGCCCGAAGCCAGCTTGTAGTCGATGCAGCAGGTCCCGGTGTAGCCAAGCAGCGGCATCAGGGGCGCGAAGTCCGCAAGGTGCGCGCTGTCCGGCAGCATTTCCGATGCGACCGGGCGAGCACTCGCGCCCTTCACGGTGAGCGGGCCGGCCATGCGGTGGCGGACGGTGCGATGAAAGACGACCTTCCCCGCGACGACCAGCAAATGGAGGGCGAACTCCTCTTCGCCGGCGAGGAGGACCTGGCGGAAATATTCGGGATCGGCAAGCCGCATGGCGATCGCCGGATCGTTCGACGCGCCGCTGATGATGACGGTGTCGCGACCGAATTCGCTCCGCCGCCGCTTGAGGATGGTCGGCAAGGCGGGATCGGCGCCGTCGGCGAGAGGCGGGATGAGGTGGGCGAAAGGGCCGGCGAGGATGTGGCGATTGAAGGCGAGCTTGTCGTCGCAGAGGGCAACGAGCGCAGGATCGGGGATCAGGAATTTCTGCCCCTGAAGCTCCGGCCACGCCGCGAGAGCCAGATAGTCGTCGAAGGTCAAGGGGACCACGCAATCGCAGGCGCCTGGATCGAGGTCGCGCGGTCCGGCAAAGGCGTAGCGGAACTGGCCCTTGTCGATATGCCGCTCGATACGGCGCCGCCAATCCGGCCGCCTTCCAAAGAGGATGCGCGGCATCGCCGCTAGAGGCCCGCCAGGGCCCGGGCGAAATCGCCGGCGGCGAACGGCTCGAGATCGTCGACACCCTCGCCGACGCCAATGAAATGGATCGGCAGGCCGTATTTTGCGGCGATGGCGACAAGGATGCCGCCCCGGGCGGTGCCGTCGAGCTTGGTCATGACGAGGCCGGTAACGTCGGCACGCTTGCCGAAGATCTCGACCTGGTTGAGGGCGTTCTGGCCGGTGGTGGCGTCGAGGGTGAGGAGGACCGAATGCGGCGCGGCCGGTTCGACCTTGCGGATGACGCGAATGATCTTCTCGAGTTCGGCCATCAGCTCGTTGCGGTTCTGCAGGCGGCCGGCGGTGTCGATGATGAGGACGTCGGCGCCGCCCTCACGGGCCTGTTGCAGGGCATCGAAGACGAGGCCGGCGGCGTCGGCGCCCTGGTTGCCGGACACCACCTCGGCGCCGGTGCGCTCGCCCCAGATCTTCAATTGCTCGATCGCGGCGGCGCGGAAAGTATCGCCGGCAGCGAGCACCACTTTGTTGCCCTCGGCGGTGAGCTTGGCGGCGAGCTTGCCGATGGTGGTGGTCTTGCCGGTGCCGTTGACGCCGACGACGAGGACGACGTGCGGTTTCAGGGCGGGGTCAATGGTGAACGGGCGTGCCACCGGGGCCAGCACCTTCTCGACCTCGCCGGCGAGCACGGCCTTGACCTCGTCCTCGCCGACCTCGCGATCGTAGCGGCCGTCGCGGAGCGTATTGGCGATCCTGGCGGCGGTTTCGAGGCCGAGGTCGGAGCGGACCAGCATGTCCTCGAAATCATAGAGCATCTCCTCGTCGAGCTTCCGCTTGACGAACACGGCGGCGATGCTTTGCGAGAGCGCACCGGAAGAGCGCGACAGGCCCGTTTTCAGGCGTTCGAACCAGCCGGCTTTTGGCGGGGGCGCCGCCGCGACCTCAACCGCGTCGGCCGGCGCGTCGGCGCCGTCGAACATGCGGCGGAAAAGGCCTTTCTCGGCCATGGCTCAGGCAGCTTCCGCGAGGAGGTGGCGGGGCGTGCTGCCGGTGATGCGGGCGTTCACGATCGTCCCCGGCGCGCCCGTCCACGCAACCGGCGTGAAGTGCTCGGTGCGGCCGATGCCGCCGCGCTCGACCAGGACGCGGCGGGTGGCCCCGCGCTCGCCGGCGAGGTGGCGGGCGTAGGCATCATTGCCCGCGCTGCGCAGGCGCCCGGCCCGCTCCCTGACCAGGGCGCGGTCGAGCTGCGGCATCCTGGCGGCCGGGGTGCCGGGACGCGGCGAGAACGGGAAGACATGCAGGCGCGTCACGTCGCATTCGGCAAGGATGGCGAGGGAATTGGCGAACATCGCCTCGTCCTCGGTCGGGAAGCCGGCGATCAGGTCGGCGCCGAAGACGACGCCCGGCCGCAGGCGACGGACCATCTCGACGAAGCCGATCGCATCGGCGCGGCTGTGGCGGCGCTTCATACGCTTGAGGATCAGGTCGTCGCCATGCTGGAGCGAGAGATGGAGATGCGGCATCAGCCGCTCTTCCCCGGCGATGGCGTCGAGAAGGGCGGAGTCGACCTCGATGGAGTCGATCGAGGAAAGGCGCAAGCGTTCCAGTTCCGGCACTTCGCGGAGGATGGCGCGGACGAGCTTGCCGAGACCGGGTTGTCCGGGGAGGTCGCCGCCATAGGCGGTAATGTCGACACCGGTGAGCACCGCCTCGCGGTAGCCGCTTTCGACGAGTCGCCGGATCTGGTCGACGACCGGGCCCATCGGCACCGAGCGCGAATTGCCGCGGCCGAACGGGATGATGCAGAAGGTGCAGCGGTGGTCGCACCCGTTCTGCACCTGGAGAAACGCGCGGGTGTGACCGGCGATGCGGTCGATCGGATGCAGCGAAGTCGTCTTCACCGCCATGATATCGCCGACTGAAATTTTCCCGGCTGAATCGAATG
>JBDTLN010000126.1:0-6708 GCA_039934795.1 Bauldia sp.
GACCAGCAGGTCGCCCTCCACCAGGCCGCCATCGCCGACCGGCGCATCGTCACCAAGGCCGACATTGCCGAGCTCGACGAGGTCGCCAGACTCACCCTCCGCCTGAAGTCCCTCAACGCCGGCGCCGAGATCCGCATTGTCAGCCATGGCGCCATCGCCGCCGACGAACTCTTCGGCGCCGCGCTGGTCGACCCGCAGACCGGCCGCGCCGATCTCGACCGCTGGCTTAATCTCGACGGCCACCGCGCCGCCGACGATCATCACGATCACGCCGACGATGACCACCCCGATCACCACCATCCGCACATTCGTTTCAGCGGCGGGCCGGCGCATGGCGATGCCATCGGCACATGGCTCATCGAGGAAGAGAACCCGGTCGACTGGGAGAGGTTGTCTCCACTCCTTGGCGCCATCGTCTCGCATTACGGCGATCGACTGCTCCGCCTCAAGGGCGCGATCTTCACCGCCGACGACCCGCGCCCGCTGGTGATGCACGGCGTCCAGAGGCTGTTCCACCCGCCGGTCCGCCTCGACCGCTGGCCCGGCCCGGCGCGGACCAGCATCGTCGCCATCGGCGCGCCCGGCGCCGAACGCGCCGCCGCCCTCATCGCCGCCGCGCTCAGCGAGTCGGTCGCCCGGCCGCTCGCCGCCGAATAGGTTCGCGAATGGCCGCGCAGCTCGCCCTCAACCATATCGGCCTCACCGTCCCCGACATCGACCGCGCCATCGAATGGTACGGCGCGGTGCTTGGCTTCCGCCTCATCTTCAGGCGCACCCTCGAATACCGGCCCGAAGTTCCGGAAGTCCGCGAGGTCTTCGGCGACAATTTGCGCCGCGCCCACCAGGCGCATCTCCTCGGCGCCAACGGCGTCGGCATCGAGCTCTTCCAGTTCCTCGATCCGCCCGTCGAGAAGCCCGCCGACAATTTCGCCTACGCCGAGACCGGCATCTTCCATCTCTGCGTCACCGACCCGGACATCGAGGGCCTGGTGGCGCGGATCGTCGCCCATGGCGGCAAGCAGCGGACCAAGATCTGGCAGTTCCTCCACGACCGCCCCTACAAGCTCGCCTATTGCGAGGATCCCTTCGGCAACATCGTCGAGGCGTTCTCGCATTCCTATGCCGAGGTTTTTGGCAACATGCCGGGCTGGCACGCCGTCGAGGCGACCTGACCAACGCGCTCCGGCGCGCCCGAAAGAGGAGCCACGGAAATGATGATCGGCTGGATTGGCCTCGGGCGCATGGGCGCTCCCATGGCGATACGCCTGCTGCGCGCCGGCAATTCGGTGACGGCATGGAACCGGACGCGCGCCAAGGCAGCGCCCGTCGAGAAGGAAGGCGCGAAGATCGTCGACAATCTCGACGGCCTCGCCGACGTCGATGTGCTGTTCAGCATGGTCAACACCGGCAAGGATCTCGCCGAGGTCTGCTTCGGCGAAGCGGGCGTCTACCGCGACGGCGCGAAGACATATCCGAAGCTCCTCGTCGACTGCTCGACGATCGGCATGGACGAGTCGGCGGATGTCCGGAAGCGTCTATCGGCGCTCGGCGTCGATTTCCTCGCCGCGCCGGTCAGCGGCCATCCGCGCTGCATCTGGGCCGGCAAGCTTTCCTCCGTCGTTTCCGGCCCGAAGCCGGCCTTCGACCGGGTCAAGCCGCTCCTTCTCACCTACGGCCCGGCCGGCGCCGCCTATGCCGGCGAGGGCGAACTCGCCCGCATGTCGAAGATCGCGGTCAACCTTCTCCTCTTCGTCACCGGCGCGACGCTGATGGAGGTGACGCTGCTTGCCGAGAAGGCCGGCATCAAGCGCAGCGCCTTCCTCGAGTTTCTCAATTCCAGCGTCATCGGTTCGGCCTTCTCGCGCTACAAGTCGCCGGCCATCGTCAATCTCGACTTCACCACCACCTTCCCGCCGACCGGCATGCGCAAGGACCTCGACCTCGGCCTCGACATCGGCAAGGAGTACGGCGTCGACATGCCCATGGTCACGGCGACGCGCGCCCTCCTCCAGGAGCACATCGAGTCGGCGGCCGGCCAACCCGACCCCGAGGGCTACCTGAAAAAAGACTTCGTCACCCTCATCGAGACGCTGGCGCGTTCGGCCGGCATGAAGCTGGTCCCGGAGAACGTCACGGTCAGCGACGGCCTCGACCCGGTGCCGCCGCTCGGCCAGAACTCGCCGCAACTATAAGATCAAGGCCGGGAGACCCCGGCCCGCAAAACAGGACAAGAGACAATGCGCGTAGCCGTCATAGGCCTCGGCTGGTGGGGCAAGCAGATCATCCGCACCCTCACCGAGAGCCCGCTCTTCGAGGTGCTCTACGGCGTCGACCCGAAGCCGCCGGCCGACATCGCCGAGTTTCAGAAGCAGTTCAGCTTCACCCTCGAATCCGATCTTGCCAAAGTTCTCGCCGACCCGAAGGTCGAGGGCGTCGTCCTCGCCACGCCGCACGAGATGCACGAGGCGCAGTGCCTCGCCGTGCTCGCCGCCGGCAAGCATTTGTTCTGCGAAAAGCCGCTGACCATGACCGGCGCCGGAGCGCAGCGCATCCTCGACGCCTGCAAGGCCAACAACAAGGTGCTCGGCATCGGCCATGAGCGGCGCTGGGAGCCGGCCTATGAGGAGCTGAAGAAGCTCATCGAGTCCGGCGCCCTCGGCAAGCTTCTCCTTTTCGAGACCAACATCAGCCACGACCTCTTCCGGAACCTTGCCGCCGA
This sequence comes from Bauldia sp., assembly GCA_039934795.1. Taxonomy (GTDB): domain Bacteria; phylum Pseudomonadota; class Alphaproteobacteria; order Rhizobiales; family Kaistiaceae; genus CAMCWB01. The sequence goes on from JBDTLN010000126.1 coordinate 2,720, forward strand.
TAACTGGCGCTTGTCGTCGTCGAGCGCCCCGGCCGGCATGATGACCGCCGTCGGCATCCACCTCACCGACCTCATGATCCAGTACGCCGGTCCGGTGGCCGAGGTGCGCGCCCGCGCCGCCTCGCTCATCTTCAATCCGCCGGCGCAGGATTTCGTCACCGCCAGCCTCGTCTTCAAATCCGGCGCCCGCGCCACCTTCACCTCGCTGTCGGTGACGCCGTACTACGGCCGCTTCACCTGCTACGGCGACAAGGGCTGGGTCGAGATCGTCAGCGAGGCCAATGTCGACCAGGGCAAGCCGACGCATTTCATCCACGGCACCGGCAAGGAACGGAAGACGACGACGTTCGAGGCCACCGACACGGTGCGGGAGAATTTCGACTCCTGGGCCAATGCCTGCGCCGGCCGCGAGACCTATCGCTTCACGCCGGCCCAGCTTGTCGAGAACATCCGGGTCTTCGAGGCAATCGTCACTTCGTCGCGGAACGACGGCGCGGCGCAGGTTCTGTAGCGATCAGGGATCGGGGCGGACGTGCTGAAATTCTGCCCCAACCTCCATTTCATGTATCGCGAGCTGCCGTTCCTCGACCGCTTCGCCGCGGCACGGGCGGACGGTTTTGCTGCCGTCGAGATGACCTTCCCCTATGACGTGCCGGCGCCGACCATCCGCGACGCGGCCGACAGCGCCGGCGTCGCCATCGTCGAGTTCAATTCGCCCGCCGGCCCGATCGTCACCGGCGTCCGCCGCGGCCTCGCCGCGGTGCCGGGTCACGAAGCCGAGTATCTCGACCAGATTCTGCAAGGCATCGCCTATGCCCGGGCCTTCGACTGCCGGCTGCTGCTGACCCTTGCCGGTGTCGTCCTCGCCGAGGCCGACCGGCCGACGGCGCAACGCACCTTCGTGTCAAATCTCAAGATCGCGGCGGCGCTTTGCGGCGAGGCCGGTATCACGCTCCTCATCGAGACCAACAACCTCCGCGACAACCCCAACTATTTCCTCCGCCGCCTCGACGAGGTGCGCGAAGTGATGGCGCTGGTCGGCAGCCCGCATCTCCGGGCGATCTTCGATTTCTACCATGTGCAGATCAACGAGGGCGACGTGAGCCGCCGCTTCGCCGAGTCCCTCGACCTCATCGCCCATATCCAGCTCGCCAACCCGCCGGACCGCAACGAGCCCGGCGCCGGTGAGCTCGATTTCGATCACGTCTTCCGGCTCATCGCGGCGAGCGGCTACGCGGGCTGGGTCGGCCTCGAATACTTCCCGAAGGCCGGCGATACCGGCGCCTCGCTTGGCTGGATGCGGGAGCGCGGGTTCCTCCCGCCAAAGGGGGCAGCGCTATGACGAAATCTGACCTCCAGGAAAATCGTTTTGGACATTTTCGCAGGCGCCTTTCGCTTGAGGCTATGCCATGGTCCGTGCTAGGTCTTTCCTTCGCCACTACCTTGGTAGTAAATCGATTTATCGACCCCGCTCAGAATCCCCGATGTCTTTTCCCGACACGTCTTGTAAGGGTGTTGCCAGTCGGGCTTTCGTGAAGGACGGACAATGAAAAAAGAAACACGCCAGCGGCCATCCAACGGTGCCCAGGCCAGCCTCAAGAACGACGATATCGGCGAGGAAAAGCGCCTCGAGATGTTCCGCAACCAGATCGTCATCCGCTACGGCGAGCAGCGCGCCTACGACCTCTTCCTCCAGAACCTCGTCAAGGGCACCAGCCATCTGTCGCTCGGCCAGGAAGCCATCGCCGCGGGATTCGCCGGGGCGATGAAGCCGAAGGATCTCAGCTTCTGCACCTATCGCGGCCACGCCCATACGCTCGCCCGCGGCGTCCCCTACGAAAAGGTGCTCGGCGAGTTGATGCAGCGCGACAACGGCCTGATGCGTGGCAAGGGCGGCTCGATGCACCTTACCTCGGTCGAGCACGGCGTCATGGGCTCCTACGCCATCATCGGCGCCCATCTGCCGATCGCTTGCGGCGCCGCCTGGCGCGCCCAGTACAAGGGCGACGACGATGTCTCGGTCTGCTTCTTCGGCGACGGCACCACCAATATCGGCGCCTTCCACGAGGCGCTGAACTTCGCCGTCATCTGGAAGCTGCCGGTGATCTTCGTCTGCGAGAACAATCTCTACATGGAGTACACGCCGATCGCCGACGTGACCGCCGTGCCGCATCCGGCCGCCGATCGCGCGTCCGCCTATGGCCTAGAGCGCATCCTCATCGACGGCGACGACGACGACGAGGTCTATCGCACCGCCCAGAAGGCCTTCGCCCGCGCCCGCGCCGGCGATGGGCCGTCGCTGATCGAGTGCCTCACCTACCGGCACAGCGGCCACTCGCGCGCCGACCCGGCCAAGTACCGGCCGCCGGGCGAGCTTGAAGCCTGGATGAAAAAAGACCCGGTGCCGATGTACCGCAACCGCCTCCTCCAGTTCGGTGTCAGCGAGGAGACGATCGGCGGCATCGAGGCTTCCGTGAAGAAGATGATCGACGACGCCACCGAGGTCTGCAAGGCATCGCCGATGCCGTCGGCCGAGATCATCACCACCGATGTGTATGCCGATGGAGGCTGGGCATGGCGGAACTGACTTATCGCGACGCCGTCGCCCGCGGCATCGCACAGGAAATGGAGCGCGACCCGGACGTCGTGTTCCTCGGCGAGGACGTTGCCAAGGCCGGCGGCGTGTTCAAGACCACGGTCGGCCTCTACGAGAGGTTCGGGCCGCTCCGCGTCCGCGACACGCCGATCTCCGAACAGGCGATCCTTGGCGCCGCGATGGGCGCGGCGATGACCGGCCTCAAGCCGATCGCCGAGATCATGTTCTCGGATTTCTTCGCGGTCTGCTTCGACTTCATCGCCAACGAGTTCCCGAAGAGCCGCTACATGACCAACGGCCAGGTCAAGGTGCCGCTGGTCGTCAGGACCGGCAACGGCGCCGGCTCGCGCTTCGGCGCCCAGCACAGCCAGAGCGTCGAGAACTGGTGCATGATGATCCCCGGCCTCAAGGTCGTGGCGCCGTCCTCGCCGGTCGACGTGGTCGGGCTGCTCGCCGCCTCGATCCGCGATCCCGACCCGGTGATCTTCCTCGAGCACAAGTCGCTCTACGGCACCAAGGGCGAGGTTCCCGACGGTGAGATCCTCGACATTCTCGGCACCGCCAAGATCCTCCGCCCCGGCAAGGACGCCACCATCGTCGCCCTCGCCATGATGGTGCCCCGCGCCCTCGCCGCCGCCGAAAGGCTGCAAGCCGAAGCCGGCATCGACTGCGAGGTCATTGACGTGCGCTCGCTCGTCCCGCTCGACACGCAGACGATCCTCGGCTCGGTCGTCAAGACCGGTCGCCTGTTCACCGTCGAGGAGAACCCGCGGCTTTGCGGCTGGGGCGCGGAGATTGTCTCGATCGTCGCCGACGAGGTCTTTTATGACCTCGACGGACCGCCGATCCGCATCACCACGCCGCACATTCCGCTGCCCGCCGCCGACATTCTTGAGGATCTGGTGCTGCCCAACGCCGACCGCATCTTCGAGCGCGTCAAGCAGTCCCTGCAAGGCTAGTCCGATGAACAAGTCGCTCTACGGCAACCTTCTCGCCGATGTGCCGACCGACCTCTACATCGGCGGCAAATGGGTGCCGGCCTCGGATGGCGCCCGCTTCGACGTCGAGGACCCGGCGACCCAGTCGGTCGTCGCCTCGGTGGCGAGCGCCTCGGTCGAGGATGCCAAAGCGGCGATCGCCGCTGCGGCCGGTGCCGCCGCGGAATGGGGCGCCCGCAAGCCGCGCGAGCGCGCCGAAATCCTCCGCAAGGCCTTCGAGACCCTGATCCGCGAGAGCGAGCGCTTTGCGAAGATCATTACCATCGAGAACGGCAAGTCGCTGACCGATGCGCGCGGCGAAGTCGCCTACGCTGCCGAGTTCTTCCGCTGGTTCGCCGAGGAGGCGGTGCGCAACATCGGCCAGGTCTCGCACGCGCCATCGTCGGGCGCGCGGA
>JBDTLN010000127.1:0-6642 GCA_039934795.1 Bauldia sp.
TCGGGGCGACGAGCCGCCTGGAGGCCGTAGGGATCGGCCTCCGCACCGGCATCATCATGGTCTAGGTTCGGGCGGCCGGCCCGGCGGAGGGCTTGGTCGCGACCACGACCGAGATACCCGGAGCGGTGCGCAGATGGATCGGCCTGCCGGGCTTCAAGCCTGCCGCCGTCAGCCACCCGACGATCTCCGCCTCCGGCCAGGTTCCCGAATTGCTGGTCACGGCGAAATAGAGATCGAGGAGCGCGCCGGTCTGGCTTGTGTGTTGCGGGGCGGTCGAGCGAAGCACGTCGAGGAGGGCTACGACGCCGCCCGGCCTCAGCGCCGCCGCCGCTCGCACCATAAGCGCTGCATTGGCGGCCCGGTCGAAATGATGGATGAGGTGGGCGACGAAGATGACATCCCACGCCTCCAGCCCGAGGTCGTCCGTCAGGGCGTTGCCTGCGCGATGGGTGACGCGGTCGCCCATCTTCTCCTCAGCCAGAATTGGGGACGCAACCTCCACGGCTTGCGGCAGGTCGAGGATCGTGGCCTTGAGGTGCGGGTGGCGGCGGCAGAACGCCACCGAATAGGCCCCGTGCCCGCCGCCGATGTCGAGCATGGCGCGCGCCGCGGCAGGGACGACGACCCGCCGCGCGACCTCGCCGGCGGAGAAACGCGCGAGCGACCGCATGCCGCGCTGGTAGGTGACCCATTGATCGCCGCCGATAAGGTCATGGGCGTCGAGGGCTTTCCCCGTCCGAACGAAATCCTCCGTCGCTTCGATCGCCTGCCATTCGAGGAAGCGCAGAAGCATGCTGTCATGGAGCGACGCGGCGGTGTCGCGAAGCATCCATTTCCGGGTCAGCCGTGTCAGGGAGTAGCGATGGTCGGCAAAGCCGAGATAACCAGTGGCAACGAGGAGATTGAGGAGCTTCTCGAGAGCCGCCGCATCAAGATGCAACTGCCCCGCCGCCTCGCTGACCGTCAGAGGCTTCTCGATCATCGCCTCGAACACGCCGAGCTTGGTCGCAACGATGATGGCGCGCGCCACCACGACGGCGTGAAACGTATCCACCACGGGGGTTGGCGCCAGGCCGGCGAGGGTTATCAGCCGTTCAAACAGGCCTTCCGGAATCGCTCCGATCTTCACCGGATGGCCCTAGACCACGGTGAAGTGAACAAAACCGAAGAGCATACGCGAGCTTTCCGGAACAATGCCGAGAATGCGCTGGCCGCGACTGACCCGCCCGGAGGTCATGAGTTCCTCCAGCATGATGTAGATAGCCGCCGATCCGGTGTTGCCCTTGGTGGTGAGATTGGTGAACCACCGCTCCAATGGAATATCGAACCCGAGGTCGACCATGCCGTCATAGAGCTTCTGGCGGAACCATTGCGAGGAATAGTGCGGCAGCAGCCAGTCGATGCTGCCCGCCGCAAGCCCGCGCTTCTCCTTCATCCGGCTGACCGCGCTTCGCATCAGTGCCGGCATGCGGTCATTGAGCACCCGCACATCCTGACCAAGGCTGAGGAAGCCCTCGCGGAACAGCCGCTCGTCGTCGTCCACCGTGCGCCAGCTCTCGATCGCTCCGTCGCCATTTTTGCGCAGGCCGAAATACATACAGACGTCGGACTCGTGCGCGAACGACATGATGTCGACCCAGTCGATGCGGAGCGACAGGGCATCGGCTCTCGGCTCGCTCTCTATGAGGAGCGCGCCGGCCCCGTCCGACAGCATCCAGCGCAGGAACTCGTTGCTGAACGGCAGCATCGGATGATCGTCGGGATGGCTCGCCTCCGGCTTCACCTGCGTGGCGAAATGCGAGGCCCGAAGGCTCGGTGACGACAATTCGGATCCCGTGACCACCGCATTGTCGCATGCGCCGGACGCGACGTTGAGGAATCCGTATTTGAGCGCGCTAACGCCGGCGCAGCAGACGCCGCTGGGGCTGAGGATGTCGCAGGGCGGGCAATTCAGCTCGGCGTGGACCATGCTCGCGTGGCCGGGGATCACTTGATCCGCGCTTGACGTTCCAGATGCAAGGCACTGGATGGAGTCGATGGAAAAGCCGGAATTGCTGCAAAGATTGCGGATTGCCTCGGCCGTCAGCCCCGCGTTGGTGTGGGTGACCGCGCCGGTGGCGGGATCAATGGCATAGTAACGCGTCGCAATGCCGTTGTTCATCAGCACGCGGCGCTTGACCATCGACGATTGCGAGGCGACCTGGCCGAGCACCGCCTCGATCCGCGCATTGTCGACGGGGGCGTTGGGCAGGCTGACGCCCCATCCCGTGACATAGGCATTACGCTGCATGGTTCGCCACCGTATTGATCCCTTCAAGGCAGGGAATCCGCCGGCAGAGCGCGGCTGTCACCCACATTGGCCAACGCCGGTGGCGGGAGTTTTGTTCGATCATCCGGAGATGGCCCGTCCTTTCTGGGCGGTATCGAAGATCGGCTTTACCTGGCCTGTCGGCCCCGCCAGGCGAGCGATATAGGCATTCAGTCGGCTATTGATGAAAGGAGTGGCAAGGAAGGTCGCCAGCACTGCCATCGGCAAGCCCAGCACGATCAGGATGACGAGAAATATAGCGAAAGCCAACACGCCCGCTACTCGCAATCCACGATGAACTTTGCCAAGCGCCCGGATCGTGACCGCGGAGCCGTAGAAGCAGTACCAGGCGAGCAGTTCGGGAACCGCAAGCCACCGCTTGACCGACACGGCGTCCTCGCCGGATAGCAGCGGTGCGCCCGGCGCACGTCCCGCGATCAGCCGCCGCGCCGCGACCGAGGCAAGGCGCTTGACCCTCGTCAGGTCCTCACCGGCGACGCCGGCACTCGGGAACACCCCGAGCAGCCGGTCGCTTTTCCCGAACAGAAGCGCCCTCGGCGTACTGATCAGCGTCGTCAGCGGCGAGCCTTGATGAGTGACGGCGACGTTGTCGCAGTGCCTGGCGCCGGCCTTCGCCAGCAAGCCAACCATCGCCACAGATGCCCGCTGCCACATGGCTCGGCTGACGGAGATTGTCAGAACATCCGTCTCGCTGAGGACGCCCGCGTACCGGGAACGAAAGAACGCCTGGATGGGCGTCGCCGGCGACAGGAACCAGACCGGATAGGCGAGCACAACGAGATCGAAACGCGTCGAGGGATCGATGAGAAGAGGCGAAATCTCGATCGGCATGCCTAGGACTGCATCAGGCATGGCGTCGAAGAACCGAATGATCGACTTCCACGGGTAGGGATAGGCCGTCTTCGGCTGGATCCCGACGAGTTCCACGACCGCGCCCGCGGCGGCCAGTTCGTCGGCAAAAAGCTTTGCCACGCGAATCGTCTCGCCGGACTGGGAGTAGTAGAGAACGAGGGCGCTGGTCATGCGACTAGCCGAAGGCGCATCGTTCCGATTCCTGCAGAATCATTCGCGTCCCCCGTCGTCGGCACCCGCACAATAGATGCCGTTCCCGCGATACACTCGGGGGAAACGCGCTCTCGCACAAGCGGTCGATGCGGCAAATGTCCGATGCGCCAGGCCCTGTCACAATCGTCGGCGCCGGGCCGACTGGGCTAACGCTCGCGCTGCTTCTCGCCCGATCCGGAGTTCGCTCGACCCTGATCGAGCGAAACCGGGAGCCGCAAGCGCATCCGGCGGCTTGCATCCTTGACACCCGCACCATGGAAATTTTCCGTGAAGTCGCGGTCGCCGATGCGATACTAGGCCGCTGCCAGGACATTCTCCATCGCGCGCGCATCACCTGGGTGACGGCCCTTGCCGGCCGCGAACTCGGCCATTGCTCGGCCTTGCCCGGCGACGTTGCGGCGCTGCTTTCCCTTAGCCCGGTCCACGCAACGCACTTTCCGCAAAATCGGCTCGAGCCCCTCTTGTGGGAGCGGGTCGCCCGCGAACCGCTCATCGACTTCCTGCCCGGACACGAGTGCGTAGGGGTGGGAGAGACGGCGAACGGTGTGGCCGTCCGCACGGCGCGCGACGGTGTCGCTAGCGCGGTGACGGCACGCTATGTCGTCGCCTGCGATGGCGCATCGAGCAAGCTGCGGGCCGCGGCGGGCATCGCGATGGAGGGCCGTCTTCTCCAGCATATGATCGGGATTTATTTTTCCGCCAATCTCGATCCACTGGTCGCGCATCGGAAGAGCATCCTCTACTGGATCCTCAACCCGGCGGTTCTCGGCGTGCTCATCGCGCACTGGCTGCCGGACGAGTGGGTGCTCTTCGCGCCCTACTTTCCGCCCCAGCAATCACCGGACGACTTTTCCGAAGAACGGTGCCGCAGCCTGGTGGAGAGCGCGGTTGGATATGTCCCCGCCGACCTGGACATCAAGCTCATCCGGCCCTGGGTCCTGTCTGCGAACCTGGCCGCAAACTACCGGAAAGGAAGGATGTTTCTCGCCGGCGACGCCGCGCATGCTTTTCCGCCGACCGGCGGGCTTGGCCTCAACACCGGCGTCCAGGACGCCCATAATCTTGGCTGGAAGCTGGCGGCCGTACTCCATGGGCGGGCCGGCGCGAGTCTGCTTGATACATACGAGGCGGAGCGGCGGCCCGTGGCGCGCGCCAACCTGGAGCACAGCGTCCGGAACTACGAAAAGATGGGCGACCTGACCGGCACCGCCGGCCTCGATCTCAGCCGCTTGCGGACACTGCAGGCCGCCCAGACCTCGCGGCTCTTTCGCTCCTTGCCCGCAAGGGGCCAGGAGCGGCTGGTGGCGACGGCCGTTCGCAAAGCCCTTGGACGGCTTGAGGTTTTTGACGCGGAGGGAAGCGCGGGCGCCGCCGCCCGGCAAGCGTTCGACGGGGCAATCGCCGGCCAGGTCGCCCACTATCGCTTCACCGGCCTCGATCTCGGCTTCACTTACGAATCGGGCGCCTTCGTCGCCGATGGCTCGGCCAAGCCGGAGGCTGCGGACGCCGTGGTCGATTACCGGCCAACCACTTGGCCGAGTGCGCGTTTGCCGCATTTCTGGGTCGAGAAAGAGGGAGCCCGCCTGTCGATCCACGACGTGATCGCCGAGCCGGTCCTGACGCTGCTGACGCACGAATCCGGTGAAGGTCGCTGGCGGTCGGCGATCACGGGAATACCGGCGAAGCTGGCGGCGCAGGTCCGCTGCCTTGCCATTGGCGCCGGCGCGAACGCGGACCTCGTCGACGCCACGGGGGCCTGGCTGACCCTGTCCGAAACCGCGGAAAGCGGCGCGGTTCTGGTACGTCCCGACGGTCATGTCGCCTGGCGCTCGCACTCCCTTCCGCCGGCGCCGGAGCAGGTGCTGGCGGATGTCGTGAAGGCGGTGCTCAGCCTCTAGCGATTTCGGGGGAGGTCCAAACCAGGGCTCGCCACCGTCCGTGGCAAGCGTCTATTCTTCGCCGGCGCCTCTCATGCAAGCGACTGGAAATCCTATGAAAACGACGATCCCCGCGGTAGCCGGGCTGCTCGATCTGACCGGGAAGGTGGCGCTAGTGACCGGCGCTGGAGCCGGGATCGGGCGCGGGATTGCCGGGCGCCTTGCCGAAGCGGGAGCGGCGGTCGCCGTGCATTACCGGGGCGGCGAGGCGGAGGCCCGGTCGGCGGTCGCAACGCTTCAGGCGGCCGGGCGGAAGGCCGCGGCGGTGCCGATGGAACTGACCGATCCGCAATCGGTCGAAGCCGGGATCGCGAGCGTTGCCAAGGCGTTGGGGCCGGTCGACATCCTCGTCAACAACGCTGCCCGGCAGACTCATTCGACCCTCTCGGAGATGGGTCTCGATGAATGGCAGGCGATGCTGGCGACCAATCTCGACGGCGTTTTCCTCCTGTCGAAGGCCGTGATCGCCGCCATGATTGCCCGCAAGAGCGGCGGCGCCATCGTCAATATCGCGTCGATTTCCGCAATGAATTCAACGATTACCCACGGCCACTACGCCACCTCCAAGGCCGGGCTCCTGATGCTGACGCGGGCCCAGGCGGCGGAATTCGGACCGCACGGAATTCGCGCCAACGCCGTTTCGCCGGGCGTGATCTACCGCCAAGGCATTGAAAACGCTTGGCCAAGCGGGGTGAAACGCTGGATGGACAAGGTGCCGCTGGGGCGGATGGGGGACGTCGAGGATGTCGGCGATGCCGTGCTTTTCCTCGCCTCGCCGGCTTCGCGCTTCATCACCGGCGCCAATCTCGTCGTCGACGGCGGCGTTTCCGTGCTCTCGACCTATTGAGGACCGATCATGACAACAGAGCAAAATCAATCGCTTGCCGGCCATGTCGTGGTCGTCACCGGGGCGGCGCAGGGGATCGGGGCGGGGATCGTCGAGGCGGTTCTGGAGGGCGGCGGATCGGCGGTTCTCCTCGATCTCGATCAGGTGAAAGCTGAGGAAACCGCGGCAAAACTCGACCCCGGTGGCGAACGGACGCTGGCGCTCGCCGCCGATGTCACCAACGAGGCCGCGGTCGAGGCCGCAAGTGCTTCAATTCTCAAGCGTTTCGGCAAAGTTGACGGGTGGGTCAACAATGCCGGAATCGTCCAGATGATGGCCGCGGAAAAATATTCCGCCGAAGAATGGGACCGCGAGTTCGCGGTCAATGTCCGCGGCGTGATGACCGGCGCCAGGGCGGCATTTCGCCTGATGAATCAACGGGGTGGCAGCATCGTCAACATTGCCTCCAATGCCGGCAAGGTCGG
>JBDTLN010000128.1:0-6626 GCA_039934795.1 Bauldia sp.
CTTCTCGAAATGTCGCGCCAGCGCATCCGCACCGGCGTTCTCGAATCGACGACCAGCACCTGCCCGGTCTGCCACGGCACCGGCCACATCCGCGCGCCCGCGTCGGTGGCCCTGCACGTCTTGCGGTCGCTCGAGGACCAGCTCCTCAAGGGCGTCACGCACGATCTCACCATCCGCACCCGCACGCAGGTCGCGCTCTATATCCTCAACCAGAAGCGCTCGCACCTTTCCGAACTCGAGGGCCGCTTCGGCCTGATCATCGCCGTCATGGCCGACGAGACGATCACCAACGGCGCGCATTTCACGGTCGAGCGTGGCGAGCCGGTGATTCCGCGCGAGGCGGTCGCCACGACCGTCCAGCCGGATTCGGTCCAGCCGACGGTCGAGCCGGAGGATGAAATCGAGGTCGAGGATCAGGCCGAGGACGAAATCGAGGAAGACATCGAGTCGTCCGGCGGCGTTGAGTCGATCGAGGAAGACGACGACGAGCCCGGCGGCGAGCGCCAGCATGGCAGCCAGCGCGACGACAATGGCGGTCGCGACGAGAACGGCCAGCGCAAGCGCCGCCGTCGCCGCCGCCGCCGTGGTGGCGAAGGCCGCGAAGGCGGTGAGGGCCGCGAAGGCGGCGAAGGTCGCGAAGGTGGCGAGGGTCGCGAAGGCGGCGAGGGTCGCGAAGGCCAGCCGATGATGGCCCGGCCCAACGAGGGTTCGCGGGTCGCCGAGGCGGCGGCGCGCGAAGCCGAGGGCGAGTCCAATGGCGGTCGCCGCCCGCAACAGGCAGTCAAACTCGACGAGAACGGTCAGCCGCGAAAGCGCCGGCGCGGACGCCGTGGCGGACGCCGCGGGCGCGGGCGCGAGGATCGGCCGCAGGGCGAGAACCGTCAGCAGAACGGCGGCGGCCAGCGGCACGAAAGCGAGCCGCGCTTTGCCGAGCAGCAGCCGCGCGAGCCTTTCGCCGATCTCACCGATCCGCTGGAGATCGACACGACGCCGCAACCCTACGAGCCGGTGCGAAAGTCCGAGCCGACGCCGATGGAGTCGGTGCCGATCTACCGCTCGGAGCCGATCCCGCCGCCGCGGGAGGAGCCGCGCCCCGAACCGCAGTTCGGCCATGTCGATCTGGCAAGCGATACACCGATGAGCGAGCCGGCGCGCGAAGCGCCCCCGCCGCCGGTCACCCAGCAACCCGAGGAGGACGATCCCAATCGCCCGAAGCGCGGCGGCTGGTGGCAGCGCCGGTCATTCTTCTAGTTCGCGGACGGGTATCGACCGATGAAAACCTTCCTCCTCCAATTCTTCACCTGGTGGAACGGCCAGACGCTCGGCACGCGATTCTGGACGTGGCGGAAGGGCGAAGCGGTCGGTGCCGACGAGCTCGGCAACCGGTATTATCGACAGAAGAACGGCGACCGTCGCTGGGTCATCTACAACGGCGTCGCCGAAGCCTCTGCCATCCCGCCGGGCTGGCACGCCTGGATGCATCACCGCGCCGACGCGCCGCCGGCCGCCGACTATCAGCCCCGCGAGTGGCAGAAGCCGCACGAGCCCAATCCGACCGGGACGGCCTATGCCTACCGCCCGCCGGGCTCCATTCTCCACGTCAAGCCGCGCACCCCCGCCGGCGATACCGACTACGACGCCTGGTCGCCGTAGCTGGTCAAGTCAGGCGCCAGGCCGCCATCCGAGTCTGTCTTCGACGGCTTGCCGTGCGCTTGCGCCTGCCATTTCCGCCCGTCTCGACCTGTTCCAGGCAATGGACTAATCTTTTCCGACGCTCGGTAGAGGGAAGGTACGGCCGCACGAGAACGGCCGCTCCCGGGCCCGGAGACAACGATGCCCACGCACGAACCGAGAATCCTCGTCGAGACGCGCGAGGAGCTCATCTACCTCCTCGCCGAGGCGGCGGCGATCGAGCACAATCTGATGTGCTGCTACCTCTACGCGGCGTGGAGCCTGAAACGCGGCGAGGAGGACGGCCTGTCGCCGGCGGAAGCCAAGGCCGTGCGCGCCTGGCGTGCGGCGATCGTGCGCGTCGCCGTCGAGGAGATGGCGCATCTGACCATCGCCGCCAATCTCAGCAGCGCGATCGGCGGCTCGCCGCACTTCTCGCGGCCGAATTTCCCCATCGCCCCCGGTTATCATCCGTCAGGCGTCGTCGTGGAGCTGGCGCGCTTCTCGCCTTCCGTCCTCGATCACTTCATCTTTCTCGAGCGCCCGGAAGGCAGCGAAATCGGCGACAGCCCGGAGTTCCAGCATCCGGCCGACTACGTCCGGCGGATTCGCCGGGGCGCCCTGATGCCGAGCGCCCAGGATTACGGCACGGTCGGCCATCTCTATCGCGGCCTCCGGCACGGTTTTACGCGGCTGCGCCACAGTCTCGGCGAAAAGGAGCTGTTCTGCGGCGATCCCGCTTCGCAGATCGGCCCTGACGATGCCGGGCTTCCCGGCATCTGCGTCATAAAGGACCTGCGCAGCGCCGACCGCGCCATCGACACCATCATCGAGCAGGGCGAAGGCGCGCCCGGCCACAGCGACGACAGCCACTACAACCGTTTCGTCGCCATCCGCCGCGAGTATGACGAACTTGTCGCGGCCAACCCGTCCTTCGAGCCGTCGTTCCCCGTCGCCCACAACCCGGTCATGCGCCGTCCGGTCTTCGACGTCGGCCACCGAGTCTGGATCGATACGCCCGAGGCGGCCCACACGCTCGATCTCGCCAACGCCGTCTACGGCCACATGCTGCGCTGCCTCGTCCAGGCCTATGGCCGAGGCGCCGATGACGTCGCCGGCAAGCAGCTCTTCGTCAATACCGCCATCGACCTCATGTTCGCGCTGGCGCCGGTCGCCGAGCATCTGGCCACCCTCCCCGCCAACGCCACCCAGTCCGGTGTCAATGCCGGCATGACGTTCTCGACCCTTCGCGACGTCGCCAAGCTGCCCCGCGGCCCGGGCGAGAAGCGCATCATGGCCGAGCGCATCTACGAAATTGCCGAGCATGCGGCCCTCCTCTTCCCGGCGCCCCACGCGCTCGCCGGCATCAAGGATACGCTGAAGGGACTCGGCGACCGCATCGGCCTGCCGGCGCCTGTCGCGGAACCGGCCGCCGTCGCCGAAGCAAAACCGGCGTCGGCCGCCGCAGCGCCTCCGGCAGCGCCCGCTCCCGTCCCGATGCCGCAGTCGGACGGACCGATCCGCGGCGACCGCATCGAGGTCGCCGAGGGCAAGGATATCGCCATCCGCTTCCGCGCCCGGCGCTGCATCCACGCGCGCCACTGCGTTCTCGACGCGCCGACGGTGTTCAAGGCCAATACGCCCGGCGAATGGATCTTCCCCGACACGATGCCGGTCGAGGATCTCGTCGACGTGTCGCTGAACTGCCCCTCCGGGGCGATCACCTTCACGCGGAAGGATGGCGGCCGCGAGGAACAGGCGCCGCCGGTGAACCTGGCGCGGCTGCGCGAGAACGGCCCGTACGCCTTCCATGCGCCGCTCACCGTCGGCGGCGACCCGTGCGGCTTCCGCGCCACCCTCTGCCGCTGCGGCGCCTCGAAGAACAAGCCCTATTGCGACGGCTCCCACAACGAAATCGCCTTCCGTGCCACCGGCGAGGCGGAGACGCGCAGCGTCACGCCCCTTGCCGCCCGCGACGGGCCGCTCGACGTCGCGCCGCAGAAGAACGGCCCGCTTGTCGTCACCGGCAATCTTGAAATCATCTCCGGCACCGGACGCACCATCGACCGCGTCACGCGCGTCCGGCTCTGCCGCTGCGGCCACTCCAGTACCAAGCCGATCTGCGACAACACCCATCTGAAAATTGGTTTCGAGGCGCCCTGACGGCGGCCTCCAATTTCAATGACCGGCGAAGCCGGCGCGACAAACCCTCGGGAGGAAACGCATGTACACGAAGGAAGCGCTGCGCGCCCTCGGCGCCACGATGAGCCTCAGCCCGGCCCAGATCAGCCAGCTTGACGACAGCGGCTATGTGATCGTCGAAGGCGCCATCGGCAAGGCCGACGCGAAACGGATGGCCGAGGAGTTCGAGCGCCTGCACGCCGCCGAAGCCAAGACTGGCGGCGCCGAGGTCCATGTCGAGCCCGGCGCGCGCCGCCTCTCCAACATTTTCAACAAATCCACGGTCTTCGATCCGCTTCTTTCCATCCCCTCCGCTCTCGCCGTCGCCCACCACCTCCTCGGCGAGATCAAGGTGCATGGCGCCAATGTCCGCGACCCGGTCAAGGGCTACGGCCAACAGCAGCTTCATGCCGACGTGCCGAAGAAATTTGCCGATGACTGGTGGGTGGTCAATGCGATGATTTTGTTCGACGACATGACCATGGACAACGGTCCGACACGCGTCGTCCCCGGCTCGCATCGCTGGGCGCCGGTCAACATCTCCGTTGTCAACCAGGGCGACTGGGAGCCCAGCCCGCTGTCACCGGAGGACGCCGCCCGGGTGCCGGCTGATCTTCTGGCGCCCTATCCGGGCGAGGTCCATATCACCGCCCCGGCCGGCTCGGCGGTGATCATGAATGCCTCCGGCTGGCACGCCGGCACGCTGAAGAAGAGCGATGCGCCGCGCCGGCTCATCCACCTTTCCTTCACCCGCCGCGACCTGCCCCAGCAACTCGTCCAGCTCGATCACGTGACGCAGGGCCTCTACGAACGGATGAGCCCGGCGCAGCGCTATCTCCTCGAGATCGAGCCGCCCGCCAACGGCGACGGCGTACTCCGCCATCCCAAACGCGAACACAAGACCTGGTGGAACTGAGACCGGCGCCGCCCGCGGCCGCGAAACTGCGGCCGGCGAGTTCCGCTCGACACTGGTCTGCAAACTGACGGGCGTCTAATCTCTCCACGGGAAAACGAATAGCCTGACGGGGAAACAAGGATGTCGGACATTTCGCGGAGAGCAGTTATGGCGGGTAGCGTGGCAGCGGCGGCGGCGATGGCCGGCGGCGAGATGGCGATGGCCGATACCCACCAGCCGCCCTTTGGCCCGGCGCCGGCGCCGCTCGCCGGCAAGGAGCTCCCCTCCTTCCGCTTCGACATGGGCGCGCAGCCGCAGAAGAACTACGACGGCGGCTGGGCCAAGGAGGCCAATGTCGAGAATTTTGCCGTCTCCGAGAAGCTCGCCGGTGTCCTCATGCAGCTCAATCCGGGAGCGCTTCGCGAACTGCACTGGCACGCCAACGCCGCCGAGTGGGCCTATGTCATCGACGGCGATTGCCGCGTCACCACAATCGACCCGGAAAACGAGGCCGAAATCGCCGATTTCGGCCCGGGCGACGTCTGGTATTTTCCGCGCGGCCATGGTCACTCGATCGAGGGCATGGGCGACAAGCCCTGCCTGTTCCTCCTCATCTTCGACAATGGCTACTTCTCGGAGTTCGGCACCTTCTCGATCAGCGACTGGATCGGCCACACCCCGGCCGACGTGCTCGCCAAAACTTTTGGTGTGCCGGCCGCGACCTTTGCCGATTTCCCGAAGAGCGAGGTCTATATCTCGACCGGTGTAAACCCGAAGCCCCTCCCCCCGCCCGGTTCGCAGAACTCGGGCAAGCTCACCCACCGTTACCACCTTCATGCCCAGAAGCCGGAAATCTTCGCCGGCGGCGAGATGCGCGTCGTCTCGGAGAACGAGTTCCCGATCTCGACCACGGTTACCGGCGCCCTCCTCTCCATCAAGCCGGGTGCGCTTCGCGAGTTGCACTGGCATCCGCACGCCGCCGAGTGGCAGTACTACCTCAAGGGCAAGGGTCGCATGACGGTGTTCGGCTCGGGCGGTCGCGCCCGCACCGACGATTTCGCCCCCGGCGATGTCGGCTACGTGCCGCAAGGCTACGGCCACTACATCGAGAACACGGGCGACGAAAACCTCGTTGTCCTCCTCGCCCTCAACAACGGCACCTACCAGTCCGTCTCGATCACAGCCTGGTTCGCCAACACCCCGCCAGAGACCCTCGCCACAAACTTCAAGGTGCCGGCCTCGACCTTCGCCGATTTCCCGAAAGGCGAGGAACGGATGCCTTGATCAACACGGCAGTTGCATAACGAGGAATCTGACGCCGGATGTAGTCTGCTCGGCGGGTGTACCGACAGGGAGATACGCCAGCACCGCGTCGGAAACCCACCAAATGCCCTGGTTTGCCTAAGCCTTCGGGTAGGCAGTTGCGAACGCGAGCGCCGCACCGTTGATCGCGAACATCAATTTGCTCAGCGTATCCAGCTCAATGTTCCGCGGGGCTTTCAACAATCGGGAAATCACCTCCGGCGCCATGCCGGTTCGCGCGGCCAACTGAATTTGCGTCAGTCCGCTTCGCTTGAATTCGCGGACGAGCAGATTGTAGGCCTGCTGGCGATTTCGCAAGACGACATAGTAGGTCTCGCTCTCCGAAAGGCGGGACTCAGGCGCTGCGGTAATTCGTGAGGTAGTCATCCAACTGCTTCCCGTGAAAAGGCGCAATCTCGCCGAACAGGTCGCGCCATCGCTGGTGTGCTTCCTTGACCTCCTCGTCAAAGATCATTTTCTCTCGAAGATGCCAGTCCAGAGCGATGAACGTGTCCCGATCGGCGAAAGCTCCGATCACGCGGATGCCGTCGCTGTCTTCGGGATACACTACTCGCAG
>JBDTLN010000129.1:0-6604 GCA_039934795.1 Bauldia sp.
AGGAGCCGCTGATGGCGAAGGCCGTTCTCTTCGAGAAGGAAGCGCGTCAGGCCCTAAAGAAGATGGCACGGCCCACCGCAATCCGCATCGTCGAGAAAGTCGAGCAGTATGCCGCCGATCCGGCCAGCTTGGCCTCGCAAGTGAAGCAACTGGCGAGCGATCGTCGGAAGCGACTGCGGGTCGGGTCATGGCGCGTGCTTTTCGTTGAGGACGCGACGAGCGTCGCCGTCCTCGATGTCCGCTCGCGCGGTTCGGCATACAAGGTGTGAAGGAAATAGAGATGTCGCGCGTCCAGATCATTTTGACGCCTTCGGGCGAACGCTTGGCCATCTTGCCAGCTGAGGACTATGAGGCGCTCGTCGCCGAGGCGCCACGCTCGGAGGATGCGGCTGACCTGGCCCGCATCGACGAGATTCTGGCCAAGCGTGGAAAGCGCGGTGCTCCCCTTCCAGCGTTGGGCATGAAGCGCCTGCTGGCGGGCGAAAATCCGGTCAGCGTCTGGCGTGAAGCACGCGGCATGTCTCAAGCCGAGTTGGCGGCCAAGGCCGGTTTTGGGCCAAGCCACATCAACATGATCGAGAACGGCAAGCGAGTTGGGACGGTGGCGACGCTCAAGAGAATTGCCAGAGCGCTCGAGGTTGATCTGGATGATCTCACGGGGACGGATGCGTCGTCCTAGCGCCAAGACAAACCGGCGCGCCACCGGCGTCCTGCCTACCGACCATCGCCCTTCGACGCACTCCCGATCTGTCGGGCTCGCGTAGGCCAGCTACTCCGGGGGAAGGGACCGCGACAGGTCTTCCTCGATGCTGCGCAACTCCTCCATCGCCTCGCGAATGCGGCGCCGGTCGGGAATATTGACTGCGACGTGCCGTCCTGCCCGCGTCAGCGCGTCCGTGGCGGGAACGGATTCGTGCAGTCCGTCGAGCCGGTAGCAAGTCACTGGCCTGACGAACCCCTTCAGCGCAACCTGGCCCATCGGCGTCGTCTCTGCGGCGTCGCAGATCAGCAGGTATGTCGAGTCGGCGATCAGGATGGTGTCGGCTTCGGCCGCGGTCTGCAGGCGCGAGGCGAGGTTCACCGGCCCGCCGAGCACGGTGTATTCGAGCCGCTGCTGCGAGCCGAAGTTGCCCACCGTGCAATAGCCGGTGGTGATGCCCATGCGCACCCGCAGCGGCTTCGAGATGCCGTGGGCGTGCCAGACCTGCGCCAGTTCGCGCACCCGCTCGCGCATCCGCACCGCCATGCGGGCGCATTTGAGGGCGTCGTTGCGGTCGCCGTCCGTCTCCGGGTCGCCGAAGAAGACGAGAATGGCGTCGCCAATGAATTTGTCGATCGTCCCGCCGTACTCGATGGCGATCTCGGACATTTCGCTGAGGTAGGTGTTGATGAAGAACGACAGCCGCTCCGGCTCCATGCCGTCGCTGATGTCGGTAAACCCCTCGATGTCCGAGAAGAAGATGGACAGGTTCTTGCGCGCCAGCGCTTCGGTGGCCTTGCCCTTGCTTGCGAAGATCGAGTTGTAGATCTGCGGCGACAGGTATTTTGCCAGCCGGTTGGCGACGGTCTCGAGTTCGCTGGTTCGCGCCGCCACCATCCGGTCGAGCGTGTCGGTGCGCGCCTGCACTTCGTCCGCCATCCGCGTGAACGTGCGAGCGAGATCGCCGAGTTCGTCCGTGCGGTTTCGCACTTCGGCCAGGCTGTCGGCTTCGAAGCGTCGCCCGTCGAAGGCTGATGCCGCGTCGGTGATGCGAACGATCGGTTCGGTGATGCGCCGGGCGACGTACCGCCAGCCGATCAGGAACGCGCCGAGGATGCTGATCGCGTTGAGGGCGAGGAGCGTGGTACCGCCGACGTCGATGGCGCGGTTCGAATCGGCCACGGCGTCTGCGGTGCGTTTCTCGACGCCGGCGACGAGCTCGTCGACCCGTCCGGTCAGCTCCCCGGCTATGCGCCGCGCCTCGTCGCTCAGTGTCTGGGCGGCGTTTCCCCCGGCGAGCACCGCGCGGCGCTGGGCAAAGATGCCGCCCGGTCCACCTCCGAGCTCGGTGAACCGGTCGATCACCGCGCCGAGGCCGCTGGCCCGCTCACCGCCAACGACCAGGAGCGCGCTGCGAAAGCGTTCGATGGCAGCCTCGAAGCGTTCTCCGAGAGGTTGCAGGAGGGTGGCATCGGGAATGTTGACCGCCTCGGCGAGCAGCCCGCCGATCAGGTTCGCCTCGATGCCGAGCTGGGCGACGGCGGCGTATTGCAGCAACTCGTCTTCCGAGAATCGGGCTTCCGGAGGCGCCGGAGCGATGTCGTCGAGGCTGCGATAGCCGGTGACCAGGAACAGCGTCTCGTCGTCGAAGAGCGGCGTCAGGCGCGCGATCAGGCCGCGATGCAGGCCGACGGCACGGTCCGCCTGGTCGGCGAGTTGTGCCTTCAGCGGCAGCAGGTCATCGACCGAGCTGGCAAGCTGGTCGAGCACGCCCGTCAGGTTTGCACTGGACTGTCTGATCGCCGTCATCAACTGGCCGGCGTTGCCAACGGCGTCGGTGCTGGCGACTTGCCGGTCGAGCTGTTCCAGCAATCCCTTGATGACCTGTTCCTGGCCGAGCAGGCTCTCCCTCAGCCGGGCCAGCTCGGCGGCATTGCCGGCTGCCACCAGCGACGGGGCGGTTGCGGCGATCAGTGCGCTTTGCTGGGCGAGGCGAAGCGAGTCGGCGATAGACGGGATGTGCTCGCGCGTTATGCGGCGCTGCAAATGCCCCAGTTCGACGAACGAGATCCAGGCGACGACACTTGCGGCGAGGGTCACCGCCACCGCGCCGGCGATCGCCGCGTAGAGCTTGACGGACAGGCCAAGGCGCCGCCGCTTCCGACCGCCTTCGGGAGCGGTGGCGGCGTTGCTCATCGCGCGAACTGTTCGACCGGCAGGATGCGGCCGCCCCGGATCACGGTCAGGTACACCCGATCGGAGCCACGGTTGTCGCCCGGGCCATAGGTCAGCTTGAAGCCGCCGAGGTCGAACGTGCCGGTCTTGGCGAGCGTCGACAAAAAGCCTTCGCGCGTCGGCGGTTCGGGCGTCCTTGACAGTACGTCCACGGCCAGGCGCCCGGCGATATAGCCCTCCAGCGATCCGAACGTCGGCAGTCCGGCCGGGTCGTCGGCGCCGAGCGCCGCCCGATAGTCGGCGAGCAGCGGCATCGCGTTCCCGTCCGGAAACGGAACGACCTGGGTGATGTAAACGCCATCGCCGGCCGGCCCTGCCGCGGCGGCGAGGGCATTGCTGCCGACGAACGAGATATTGCAAATGACGGCGTCGACGCCGAGCTTGCGCGCCCAGCGCGTAAAGGCGGAACTCGGCTGATAGGCGCCGATCACGACGATCGCCTGCGGCTTCTGGCGCCGCAGCGCCAGGAGGGCGGTCTTCACCGCCGTCGTATTGCGTGCATAGGTCCCGGCTCCGGCCAGGCTCATTCCGCGGCGCTCAAGCGCCTGCCTCACGCCGGCCAGTCCGCTCCGCCCGTAGGAGTCGTCCTGATAAAGGACCGCGATGCGCGAGACGCCGAGGTCGCGTACCAGCCGCTCGACGATCGCCTCGGTCTCCTCGTAGTAGGAGGCGCGGACGTTGACGACGTTGGTCAGTTCCGCGTCACGCAGGAACTCGGCCCCCGTAAACGGCGCTATAAAAGGAACCCCCGCCGTGCGGGCAATCGGTTCCGCCGCAGCGGAGGTCGGCGTGCCGACTTCGCCGATCAGGGCGAAGACGCCGTCGCGCTCGATGAGGCGGCGCGTATTGGCGATCGCCAGTTCCGGCTCGTAGCGGTCGTCGAGCGACACAAGGTCGAACCGGCGCCCATGGAGTCCGCCGGCCCGGTTGATTTCGTGGAACGCCGCGAGGATACCGCGCCGCATCTCCAGTCCAAGGTCCGCCGACGGACCGCCCAGCGCCGTCGACTGGCCGAACAGCAGGCGCTGGGGCGTAACGCCCTGATCTGCGGCAGCAACAGGCGTTGCTATCAGGAGCAGCCCTGCGACGAGGCCGATGCGCGGCCGGTTCATCACGTTCCCCACGCCAGGGCGCCGCTTCGCCGCCCGCGCCGCGACGTATACTCCGCCTCGAACAACCGGCAAAGAGCACCCTTCCGGATGCCGGCCCGGCGGCTGCCCCTCAACGCCGGCTTGACGGCCGCTTCAGCGCGTCGAGGCGGCGGAAAGCCATGGACCCAAACGCAAACCGGGGCGCCAATGGCGCCCCGGTCTCGATCGTCGCCCTTGATCGTATCGGCTACTTGGTGATGCCGATTTCCTTCTCGGTCGCCAGGACATCCTTCAGGTCGGGGTCCTCGACCTGGAAGCAGCCTTCGAGCGTCGCGAACTTGCCGTCCTTGATGATCGCCACCGAGCCGGCATGGTTCGGGTTGTGCCGGTCGCCGGGGCCGAAATACCACGGGCCGCAGGCTATATCGCTCTGGTAGCCTTCCTTCATGCCGCGCAGCGCCTCGGTGACCGAGTTCCGGTCGATCTTGGCCGGATCCATCTTCAGCATGAGATCGACGATCCAGCGGCCGGAGAGGTAGCCGGCCTGGGCAAAGGTATCGCGCTGGATATTCTTGGGCGCGTACTGGTCGAGGACCGCGTACCAGTTCTGCATGTCCGGCGTGCCCTTGTCGAAAGGCTCCAGCTCAAGCTGCATGTAGAACTTGTCGTTCCAGTAGGGCCCGGCAGCCTCGGGGAAGTCGAGATTGTAGACCGAGGTCGGCGACGAGAACTTGACGCTTGAGCCGAGGTCCTGCTCTTCGGCGGCCTTGAGGAAGGCGAGCACGCCGTCGCGCGGGAAGCTGATCTCGATGAGTTCCGGATTGTAGCTCATCGCCTGGAGGAGGGTGGAGGTCGCATCGACCGCGCTCGGGTCGATGAGGATCACGTTGTAGGTGATGCCCTTGTCCTTGCCCCATTCCTTGATGCCGTCGCAGGAGAATTCGCCGACACCGGGAATGTTGGGCGAGATGCAGACGACGTTCTTGATGCCGAACTTGTTGATCAGGTACTGGGCGGCGCCGAGGTTGGAGATGCGCGGCCCGGCATTGGTCGAGGAGTAATTCTTGGAGAAGAAGCAGTCGCGCGGAATGCCGACACCGGCGATGGAGAGGATGTTCTCCTTCTCGTAGAGCGCAGAGTTGGCCGAGCAGTCGACGAAGCTGGAGCTGCCGACCAGCACCACGGCCTTCTTGTCGTTGACGAGCTTGGCGGCCGCGGCAGCGGCCTGTTCCGGCTTCCAGGCGTCGTCCTCGATGGTGAAGTCGATCGGGCGGCCGTTTATGCCGCCATTGTCGTTGACGCATTTGAAATAGGCGCCGGCGGCTTCCGAGGATGACGAGAAGTCGGTCGGGCCGGTACGGCCGGTGATACTACCGATGACGATCGGCTCGCCGGTCGCCTTCTGGCCGTTGGCGAGGCCGCATTTGGGTGCGTCTGCGGCGGCGGCGGGATGTGCGGCGAGGACCGCGGCGAAGGCTGCGGCGGACAAGGCCATGATGGCTGTGTAAAGGCGCATTCCGGTTCCCTCCATGATTATCCGGCATTTGCCGCCGGCAGGATTGTCGATTGGCGTAAAGCGCTGGCATCTGCGGAGCTTGATCAAGCTACCAAATCTGGTGGGGAGTCAAACCATATCCTCCTTCCAGTCCTCGCCGGCGCGATATCGAAACGCCGGAGGCCGGCCGAAAGGAAGGCTCGCAGGCCGCCTTAGTTTCTCCTATCTTCCTCGTTAGCGGGCCGGGGGCAAATAGCGATTATTCGCTGCTCAGGGAGACGGACATGCGGTGGATTGGACGGCGGCAAAGCGACAATATCGAGGATCGCCGGGCCGATGGCGGCGGGCTTGGCGGCGGCATGGGCGGACCGCGCATGCCGATGGGCTTCCCCACCCGCCGCGCCGGAACCGGCGGGCTCGGGATCGGCGCCATTATCGTGATCCTTGTCGTGGCCTGGGTCGCCGGCATCAATCCGCTGACGCTGCTCGGCGGGCTCGGCGGGCTCGACGGTGGAGGCGGCGGCCCGGTTGTCATCGGCGAGGACAGCGGCGGCCAGACGACCGGAGGCCAGACGACCGGAGGCCAGACCGCCGGCCAACAGGGCACACCGGCCGACGAGGGCGGCAAGTTTGTCTCGGCCGTCCTCGCCGACACCGAAGATACCTGGCGCGACATCTTCAAGAAGGGCGGCGCCACCTACCAGGATCCGACCCTGGTCCTCTTCCGAAGCGGCACCGAGTCGGCTTGCGGCGCGGCCAGCACCTCCTCGGGGCCGTTCTATTGCCCGAACGATCGCAAGGTTTACATCGACCTTGCCTTCTACCAGGAGCTCCGCGACCGGTTCAAAGCGCCCGGCGACTTCGCCCAGGCCTATGTCATCGCCCACGAGATCGGCCACCATGTGCAGAATCTCCTCGGCGATCTCGGCCAGGTCGAGAAGATGAAGCAGGGGGTGGACGAAGCCAAACGCAACCAGGCGCGCCTGCCGGTCACGGCGCTGGTCGATCAGTTCTATGCCGATGTTGTGGCGTCGGGTGGCTGCCGCTGGGACACCTCCAGCCTGATTCGTCGCTTGCGCTAGG
>JBDTLN010000130.1:0-6567 GCA_039934795.1 Bauldia sp.
GCTGAAGCCGATCGGCGGCACGCCCGGCGACGCCACCGCCGACCAGATGGACCTGATCGCCGACCTTGCCGAACGCTACAGCGCCGGCGAGGCGCGGGTTAGCCACGAGCAGAACCTGATCCTCCCCCATGTCGCCCTCGACGACCTCGCCGCCCTGCATGCGGCGCTCGCCGGGGCCAATCTTGGCACTCCGAATGCCGGGCTCGTCACCGACATCATCGCCTGTCCCGGCCTCGACTATTGCGCCCTCGCCAATGCTCGGTCGATCCCGGTTGCCCAGCGCATTTCCGAGCGCTTTGGCTCGCATGAGCGCCAGAAGGACATCGGCGACCTCAAGATCAAGATTTCCGGATGCATCAATGCCTGCGGCCACCATCACGTCGGCCACATCGGCATTCTCGGCGTCGAGAAGAAGGGCGAGGAGTTCTACCAGCTCACCCTCGGCGGCTCGGGCGACGAGCATTCGACCATCGGCGAGATCATCGGGCCCGGCTTCTCCTATGACGGGGTGGTCGATGCGGTCGAGACCGTGGTCGACACCTATCTGAGGCACCGCGCCGGGCCGGGCGAGGATTTTCTCGCCGCCTATCGCCGGCTCGGCCAGGCGCCCTTCAAGGAGGCCCTCTATGGCGCCGCTTGATGCGCTGGCCTATGCCGCCGAGCCCGAGACCGGCACGCACAGCGAGGCCGCATCGCTGAATGCCCGCTACGGCACGCTCGACGCCAAGGCCGCGATCCGGCTCAGCCTTGAGGAACTGTTTCCCGGGCGCATCGCGCTGGTCTCCAGCTTCGGCTCGGAGTCGGCAGTGCTTCTGCATCTTCTGTCCGAGGTCGACCGCGACGCGCCGGTCATATTCCTAGACACCGGCCGGCTGTTCCCCGAGACGCTCCAGTACCGGACGCTCCTCACCGAGCAACTCGGCCTTCGCGACGTCCGCACCGTCACGCCGGACCCGGAGCGTGTGATGGGCAAGGATCCGCACCGCGCGCTGTGGATGACCAATCCCGACCTATGCTGCGCCATCCGCAAGACCGAGCCGCTGCAGCGCGCCCTGAAGGGCTTCGATGCCTGGTTCACCGGCCGCAAGCGCTTCCAGAATTCAGTGCGCGCCGAGTTGAAGCTCTTCGAGGCCGACGGCCATCGCATCAAGGTCAATCCGCTAGCTAACTGGACCGCGGCCGACCTCAAGGCCTATTCGAGTGCCCGTGGCCTGCCGGAACATCCGCTGGTCTCCAAGGGCTATCCCTCGATCGGCTGCGTGCCCTGCACGACGAAGGTCCAGCCGGGCGAGGACGAGCGCTCGGGCCGCTGGCGCGGCCTCGACAAGACCGAGTGCGGCATTCACGTCGAACTCGAGATCGACGGCAGCGGGATTTGAGGCTTGCCGCGACTTCTTCGATGCAATACGTCCCGTCATCCCCGCGAAAGCGGGGAACCAGTAACCACTGTCGTGCCAATAGTCGCGCCGGCATCGGCTACTGGGTTCCCGCTTTCGCGGGAATGACGGCTGTATGGGTTTGACGGTAGCGGACAATGCCCCTGTGGAAAGACGGACGTTTCATTGCTGACGAGTGGGTCGTCGTCGCCGACGACGCGCCGGTGCCGGGCGAGGGCAGCGTCCTTGTCAGCCTCAAGCGCTGGCGCGACGAGCGCGCGACGCTCGCCGAGCGGAACGCGCCGCTTGGTCTCCTCATCGCGCCGGGGAGTATCTGGACCGACATCGCCGCCGACCTGCCGCGCTTTCCGGTGATCGCCGTGACGATCCCGAAATATGCCGACGGCCGCGCCTTCTCGATCGCCCGGCTGCTCCGCGATCGCGACGGCTACAAGGGCGAGATTCGCGCCATCGGCGACTACATCATCGACCAGATGCCCTACATGAAGCGCGTCGGCATCGACGCCTTCACAGTCTCCAACCCGCTGGTCGAGGAAGGGCTGAGGAACGGCCTCTGGCCGGAGGTCACGGACTATCTCCAGCCGGCCAGCGGTGCGGAAGTGCCTGCGGGGACCAGGCCCTGGGCAAGGAAGCGCGGGCCGTAGAGCTTGTGCAAAGATGGGCCGACGCTGACTGCCGCGTCACAGCAGCTCGCCAAATTCATCGACTGTCAAGCCGGCCTGATGAATGATGGCGTTCAGCATCCCGCGTGACAGATCGCGACCGTGAAACGGCACCGTGACTCGCTTACCGGTTTCGGGTTTGAGCATCTGATAGTGGCTCCCACGGATACGAACGACCGAGAATCCTGCGCGCTCAAGCGCGCGGACAATTTCGCGCGGCTTGAGCGAAGGCAACCGGCTCATGCGGCTTCGACAATCCTCGTGGATATCTCCTCCAGCCGGACGACCGGCTCGTCGCGCAGGGATTGAGCCAGCCGGTCATAGCGCGGAGCCACCTCCGGCGGGTCGCTTGGCGGGACCTGTTCGCCGTCTTCGATAAGTGTGGCGATGTACCCTTCCATGGCGTCGCGAGCCATGGCTCGCGCCTCATCCATCGTTTCACCATGGGTCACGAGCCCGGGCAATGCTGGGCAAGTCACGACGAAGCCGCCGTCGGGGTCCGGGTCGAAGACGAAGGCGTAGGTCCGGTTCATAGACCAATCATAGCACGTCGCGTCACAGCACGCCCGCGCCCATCTCCGCCGGCATCGCATTGGCGCGGAACAGGCGGAACATGTCGCGGCCCATGCCGACCTGGTTGGCGGAGAGGTCGAGCGTTTCCGGTTCGCGCGTGGCGAAGTCGGCGGCGAGCACCGTCAGCGTTCCGGCCGGCGCGTCGAGGCGGATGAGGTCGCCGTCGCGGACACGGGCGATCGGCCCGCCCTCCACAGCCTCGGGCGTGACGTGGATCGCCGCGGGCACTTTTCCGGATGCTCCTGACATGCGCCCGTCGGTGACGAGAGCGACGCGGTAGCCGCGGTCCTGGAGGACGCCGAGGGGCGGCGTCAGCTTGTGCAGCTCCGGCATGCCGTTGGCGCGCGGACCCTGGAAGCGGATGACGGCGACGAAGTCGCGGTCGAGGTCGCCGGCGCGGAACGCGTCCTGCAATTCCTGCTGCGAATGGAAGACTATGGCTGGCGCCTCGATGACCCGGTGCTCCGGCTTGACCGCCGAGACCTTGATGACGGCACGGCCGAGATTGCCGTCGAGGACGCGGAGCCCGCCTTCCTTCGAGAACGGCCGGGCGGCCGGGGCCAGCACCTTCTCGTCGGCGCTGGCCGCAGGGCCCTCGCCCCAGACGATCGCGCCATCGGCATCAAGCTTCGGCTCGACCCTGTAGCCGGCAAGGCCAGTGCCCCACACGGTCGCCACGTCCTCATGCAGGAGGCCGGCGCCGAGCAACTCGCGGATGAGGAAGGCCATGCCGCCCGCGGCGTGGAAGTGGTTCACGTCGGCGCTGCCGTTGGGATAAATGCGGGTCAGCAGCGGCACGACTTCGGAGAGGGCGGCGAAATCGTTCCAGTCGATGCCGATGCCGGCGGCGCGGGCGATGGCGACGAGGTGGAGCGTGTGGTTGGTCGAGCCGCCGGTGGCGAGCAGCCCGACGACGCCATTGACGATGGCCCGCTCGTCGATGACCGCGCCGACCGGCGTGTAGGCATTGCCGAGCGCCGTGATGGCGAGCGCCCGCTCCGTGGCGGCGCGGGTGAGTGCATCGCGGAGCGGCGTGCCCGGATTGACGAAGCTGGCGCCGGGCAGGTGCAGCCCCATGATCTCCATCAGCATCTGGTTGGAGTTGGCGGTGCCGTAGAACGTGCAGGTGCCCGGCCCGTGATAGGACGCGGCTTCCGCGGCGAGGAGATCGTCGCGGCTCGCCTTGCCCTCGGCATAGAGCTGCCGGATGCGCGACTTCTCGGGGTTGGGCAGGCCCGAGGTCATCGGCCCGGCCGGAACGAACACCGCCGGCAGATGGCCGAAGCGCAGCGCCCCGATCAGCAGCCCGGGCACGATCTTGTCGCAGATGCCGAGGAAGAGGGCGGCATCGAACATGTCGTGCGAAAGCCCGATGCCGGCCGCCATGGCGATGGCGTCGCGCGAGAAGAGCGACAGTTCCATGCCGGTCTGGCCCTGCGTGACGCCGTCGCACATCGCCGGTACGCCGCCGGCGACCTGCGCCGTGCCGCCCGCCGCCCGCGCCGCGGCACGGATCAGTTCGGGGTAGCCCTCATAGGGCTGGTGCGCCGACAGCATGTCGTTGTAGGCGGTGACGATGCCGAGATTGGGCACCACGTCGCCGGCGAGCGCCGCCTTGTCGTGGGCGGTGCAGGCGGCAAAGCCATGGGCGAGGTTGCCGCAGGAGAGCCGGGCCCGATGGACGCGACTGTCGCGTGCCGCCCGCATGCGCTCGAGGTAGCGGCCGCGGCTCTCAGCGCTCCGCTTTGCGATCCGCTCGGTGACTTCGCCTATGCGGGAGTGGATGGCGGTCATGCTTCTCCTCGCGCCCGGCGCATCACACCGGGTCGTCTTCGTGCCAGGTGCGGCCGTCGCGCTCGATGAGGGCGACCGAGGCCGTCGGCCCCCACGTACCGGCGGTGTAGGCCCTGGGCGCTTCGCGCGACTTGTCCCAGCCCTCGGCGATCGGGTCGATCCAGCTCCACGCCGCCTCGACCTCGTCGCGGCGCATGAACAGCGTCTGGTTGCCGCGAATGACGTCGAGGAGCAGCCGCTCATAGGCGTCGGGACTCCGCACCATGAAGGCCTCGGCGAAGCTCATGTCGAGCGGCACGTAGCGGAGGCGCATCCCGCCCGGTCCCGGATCCTTGATCATCAGCCACAGCTTCACGCCTTCGTCCGGCTGCAGGCGAAGCACCAGACGATTGGGCTGCAGGGAGCCGGCGGCCTGGTCGAAGATCGAATGCGGGATGGCGCGGAACGAGATGACGATTTCCGAGGCACGCGCCGCCATGCGCTTTCCGGTGCGCATGTAGAACGGCACGCCCGCCCAGCGCCAGTTCGCGATCTCTGCCTTCAGCGCGACGAAGGTCGGCGTCTTGCTGTGCGGGTTCTCGATCTCGCTGAGATAGCCGGGCACGGCGACGCCGCCGACGGCGCCGGCCTTGTATTGCCCGCGCACGGTGTGATTCTCGCCATTGCCGTTGCCGATCGGCTTGAGGCTGCGCAGGACCTTGAGCTTCTCGTCGCGCACGGCGTCGGCGTCCATGTGGGACGGCACTTCCATCGCCACCAGGCAGAGAAGCTGGAGCATGTGGTTCTGGACGATGTCGCGGAGCGCACCGGCATTGTCGTAGTAGCTGCCGCGCCCCTCGACACCCAGAGTCTCGGCGACGGTAATCTGGACGTGATCGACATGGGTCGCATTCCACACCGGCTCAAACAGCGCGTTGGCGAAACGGAGCGCCATGAGATTCTGCACCGTCTCCTTCCCGAGATAGTGATCGATGCGATAGATCTGCCGCTCGTCGAATACCTTGCCGATGGTGTCGTTGAGAGCTTCGGCGGAAGGCAGGTCGTGACCGATCGGCTTTTCGACGATCACCCGCGTCTTCGGCGTGACCAGAGCGGCCTTGCCGATACCGGTGGCGATCGGGCCGAAGAGCTCCGGCGTCACGGCAAGATAGAAAGCGCGAATCCGGTCCCCTCCCTCGCGCAACACTTCGGCGAGCTTCTCCCATCCGGTATCCCCGGCGGCATCCATCTGGACGAAGGACAGGCGGCGGAGGAACGTCTCGACCGCGTCCGCGTCGCGGTCGGTTGCCGCGACATGGGCGTCGAGGGCCTCGGCCGCCGACGTCCGGTACTCGGCGTCGGTCAGGGCCTTGCGCGAGGTTCCGATGATGCGCGCGCCCGGCGGAATCTGGCCGTCCCGGTCGCGGTGGTAGAGCGCCGGGAGGAGCTTCCGGTAGGCGAGGTCGCCGGTGCCGCCGAAGACGACCAGGTCGAACGGCTCAACGGCGATGATGCGGCTGGTCATGACGACGGTATTTCCCGTTTCTTGCTGCCTGCGGTCTACACTGCCTTGCAAGAATTGGGCACAAAAAAAGGCGCATCCCAGCCATTCGCCAAACGCCGCCGGAGGCAGAACCTCGGCGGCTTTGGGGCCTAGCGCCTCCGCCTGCCAGCGGTTAAGAAGCCGCCATGACAGACATGGCCGCCGAGGCGCGCCGCTCGCGCAATGCGTGGAGCGCGGAAGTCCGCGCCACCTTTGGGCTGGCCTGGCCGCTGGTTCTTACCAATCTCGCCCAGACCGGGATGACGACAACCGACGTGGCGCTCATCGGCCGCCTCGGGCCGGACGCGCTCGCGGCGGCGGCATTAGCCACCAACGTCTATTTCGCGGCGCTCATTTGCGCCATCGGCCTCGTCTCGGCGACGGCGCCGATGATTGCCCGCGAGCGTGGCGGCAAGCCGCACTCGGTGCGCGACGTCAGGCGCACCTTCCGCCAGGGCATGTGGAGCGCGGTGGCGATCTCGATTCCGATCTGGATCGTCCTCTGGTTCACCGGGCCCCTCCGGGTTCTACTCGGCCAGGAACCGCGCCTCGCCGAGGCCGCGGCGCGCTACATGCCCGCCCTGCAATGGTCGGTGCTTCCGTTCCTCTTCTACATTGT
>JBDTLN010000131.1:0-6542 GCA_039934795.1 Bauldia sp.
GGACCGCCCGCGCCGCGGCTGCGGCCGCACGGACCGGCGCCCTCTATCACCTCGGCGGCCTCGCCGCCTCGGCCCGCGACACCGCCTTGCGGCTCGCCGGCCAGCGCCTGATCCTGTCGCAGAACGACTGGATCTACCGATGGAAACCATGACGACAAGCGCCAACCTCTTCGATCTGTTCGACAAGGCCGTCACCGATCGCACCCGCCTGCTGATCGAAACGCCGGACGGCCGCCGCCTCACCTATGGCGACCTCGCGGCCCTTTCAGCGCGGCTCGCCCATGCCCTCGTCGCGCGCGGCGTGGTGCCCGGAGACCGGGTTGCCGTCCAGGTCGAAAAGTCGGTCGAAGCCGTCGCCCTCTATCTCGCGTGCCTGCGCGCCAGCGCCGTCTATCTCCCGCTCAACACGGCCTACACCCTCGCCGAGCTCGCCTACTTCATCGAGGATGCCGAGCCGAAGGTGATCGTCTGCGACCCCGCCCGCAGCGAAGCCGTCGCCGCACTCGCCGCGCGCCAGCGCGCCACCGTCGAGACTCTCGACGCGACCGGCGCCGGTTCGCTGATCGATCTTGCCGACGGCCGGGCCACGGCTTTTGCCACCGTCCATTGCTGGCCCGGCGACCTCGCCGCCATCCTCTACACGTCGGGGACGACCGGCCGGCCCAAGGGCGCCATGCTCAGCCACGAGAACCTCGCCGCGAACGCCCGCACCCTGGTCGAGGTCTGGCGGTTCACATCGCGCGACGTGCTCCTGCACGCCCTGCCGATCTATCACACCCACGGTCTCTTCGTGGCCATCAACACCGTCCTTCTCTCGGGCGGATCGATGGTCGTCCTGCCGAAGTTCGATACCGGCGAAATCTTCCGCCTCCTGCCGCGCGCCACGGTCCTGATGGGCGTCTCGACCTTCTACACCCGCCTCCTTGCCGACCCGCGCCTGACGCACTCCGCTGCCGCCCATATGCGGCTCTTCATCTCCGGCTCGGCACCGCTCCTCGCCGAGACTCATCGGGAATTTGCCGAACGAACCGGCAAGGCGATCCTTGAGCGCTACGGCATGACCGAAACCGGGATGCTGACCTCGAACCCCTATGATGGCGACCGGATCGCCGGGACGGTCGGCTTCCCCCTTCCCGGCGTCGACCTTCGCATCGCCGAGCCCGAGACCGGAACGCTCCTGGCGCAGGGCGAGATCGGCGTCATTGAGGTCAAAGGCCCCAACGTATTCTCGGGCTACTGGCGGATGCCGGAAAAGACCGCCGCCGAGTTCCGTCCCGAAGGCTTCTTCATCACCGGCGACATGGGAAGCGTGGACGAGCGTGGCTTTGTCGCGATTGTCGGCCGGGCACGCGACCTCATCATCACCGGCGGCCTCAACGTCTATCCGAAGGAAGTCGAGGGCGAGATCGACGCCCTCACCGGTGTCGCCGAGTCCGCCGTCATCGGCCTCCCCCATCCGGATTTCGGCGAGGCCGTCGCCGCGGTCGTCGTTCCCGCCGCCGCCGATGCGACAAGCGAGGAGGCGATCCTCGCCGCCCTCAAGGACCGCCTCGCCGGATTCAAGCTGCCGCGGCGCGTCGTCTTCGTGGAGGAGTTGCCCCGCAACACCATGGGCAAGGTCCAGAAGAACGCCCTCCGCGACCGCTACGCCAAGCTCCTTTCGGGATGATGTGCGGTCGGCGGGGAGCCGCCGCTCACGCCGCTCCCTGAAAGGGGGGGCGGGAGGGGGGCGGTGCCACAAGCCAGTCAGACGAAGTCGGTGGGAGCGTTGCCGCACCGAAGCGCGCGCCGCAGATGGGAAGCCGCGGCGCGCGTTCCGGAAGGTGCCGCCGGCTGCTCACCCGTTCCGGGTCACCACCACTTCGAGATATTCGCTCGGCACGACGAGTGTGCCGTCCCGGGCGACGTTGTGCTCATCGAGCAACGCGTGCAGGTCGGCCTCGAGCGACGCTCGCGCCTCTGGCGTGATCGCCGCGAACGCCTTCAGGACCGGGCCGTAGTAGTCGCGGAAGACATCGATCCAGTGCTTCGCTGACCGATAGCGGAACACGAAACGCCTGCTGGTCGCGGCAATCGCCGCCTTTGAGGCGAACAGTGTTTCCAGATGCGACCTGCTCCCCCACAGCGACGGCGGCTTGACGCCGGCCGGAGGCGGGACATATCGCCCGATGGTCTTGAAGAGGCTGCCGATGAAGCTCTCTGGTGTCCAGTTGGCGAGGCCGATCTTGCCGCCGGGGCGACAGACGCGCAGCAATTCGCTGGCCGCGCGCTCCTGGTTCGGCGTGAACATGACGCCGAAGGTCGAGAGAACGACGTCGAAGCTGCCGTCGGCGAACGGCAGCGCCTCGGCGTCCGCCTCCTGGAACGTGACCCTCAGCCGTTCGGCACTGGCACGTTCGCGCCCCCGCTCCAGCAGCGCGTCGACATAGTCGGTCGATACGACGTCGGCGAAGCGGCGCGCCGCGGCCAGCGTCGCGTTGCCATTGCCGGCGGCGACATCGAGGACACGCTGGTTGCTGTGGAGATCTACTGCCTCGCACAGCATCTCGCCGACGATCTGCAGGGTGGTGCCGATGATCGCGTAGTCGCCCGAGCCCCAGGCCGCCTGCTGGCGGAGTTTGACCGCGGCGAGGTCAGGTGTGGCGGGCGCTGCTGCATGGTCGTTCATGGCTTCGTTCCTTCCGGTGTTGTGAAAATGTTGACGAGCGCACTCGACGGCCGTCGGTCGGCGCTTTGAAGTGCCGACCGCGCGGTGCCGTCCTAGCCCTTCGGCAGGTATGGAATGGTGCCGGCGATATCGCTGTCGTCGATCAGCTGGAAGCGGCTTTCGCTGCCGCCCTGCCGGGCTGCGACGTAAGGCGCGTACTCGGGATCGTGGACGAAGGCCTCGGCTTCGAGCCCCGAGGGAAACTCCATGATGGCGATGAGCGACGTATCGAGGGGCTTGCCTTCGAGCGTCTTCACATTGCCGCTGCGCGACAGATACTTGCCGCCGTGCTTGCGGACGAGATTGTGCACGGAGGCCGCGTAGGCCGGGACCCACTTGTCGTTTGTCACCTTGATGTCGGCGATCAGATAGGCACTCATTTTCCAGTCCTCGTTTCGATGTCGCTTCATTGCGAAGGGTCGTGTACCTATGCCCGTCGCTCGCGGCTGCGAATGACCGTTCGTCCGCAATGCTTGACAGCGCGTCCGGCTGTGACTGGCGTCACACGCCACCCGCCCCGGATCGAATAATTCCGGATCGGAGGACTCGATGAGTGTTGATGCCCTTTCCGATGTGTTGCGAACGGTTCGCCTGACCGGCGCCATGTTCTTCGACGTCGCTACGCGGGCCCCATGGGTCGCCGAACAGCCGTCACGGGAAATGGTGCTGCCGAGAATCCTGCCCGGGGCCGAACACCTGATCTCCTATCACGTGGTCACCGAGGGGCGGTGCTACGCCAGCATCATCGGCGGCGAGGCAACCGAGGTCGCGGCAGGCGAAGTCGTCGTCTTCACCCAGGGCGATGCTCATGTGATGTCGAGCAGCCCCGGCATGCGCGCCGATCCCTTCACCCACGACCATCTGGAAACCGTTACCGCCGGCCAGCTGCCCTTCTTCGTCAACTATGGCAGCGAAGGACCGGTGGCCAATCTCGTTTGCGGCTTCCTTGCCTGCGATGCCCGACCTTTCAACCCGCTGCTTGAACATTTGCCGCGCGTCATCAAGGCCGGCGACCCGCAAGGCAGCGATACCGGTTGGCTCAGTCAGTTCATCCGCCTTGCCATGGCGGAGACGAACGCGAAGCGCGCCGGCGGCGCCAGCGTGCTAGCCCGGCTCAGCGAGCTGATGTTCATCGAGGTGATCCGCCGCTATGTGGAAACCTTGCCGCCGGGTCAGAAGGGATGGCTCGCCGGCCTTCACGACCCCTTCGTCGGCAAGGCGCTCACACTTCTCCACGCGACACCGGCGCAGGACTGGACGATCGAGGAACTGGCGAAGCAGGTCGGCCTGTCGCGCTCGGTGCTCGCCGAGCGCTTCATGGACCTCGTCGGCATCCCGCCGATGCACTACCTCGCCAAATGGCGCATGCAGGTCGCGTCGGGCCTGCTCAGCAGCGGAGTGGCCAACCTGGAAACCATTGCCGCCGAAGTCGGCTACGCCTCTGAGGCGTCCTTCAGCCGGGCGTTCAAGAAAGTAGTAGGGGTGCCGCCCTCGGCCTGGCGCCGGCGCCTTTCGCAAGCGTCGTCGAGCAAAAGCGGCAAGGGCTGATCGCGGTCCACGACGGACCGCGATCGCCATGCGCGGATTGCTCGAACGCGAGGCTCACCAATGACGATTGTGATGTGGCCAAACCCAATGGCACGTCCGCACCGGCACCTTGATCCAGACCCAGTGATGCCAGCGCCATATCCGCTTCTTCTTCCAGTGCACCTCGCAGACCCAACGCTTGTGCGAATGCTTGACCAACTGCGCATCGCTGGGAGCGCCCATCTCCATGTGCGGCGCAGACATTGCCGCCATGGCCGGCGCACTGGCCGTCCCGAAGGACCCAAGCGCGACGCCGAGTGATATCGCCAGTGCGAGTAAAGGCTTCTTCATTGCAAGTTTCCTCTCCAGCCGCCCTCTGACCCGCCCGGGGCGCGTCTGACTCATCAACGCGCCATCCGCGAAATTGTTCACGCCCTTGTGAGTTTGGCGACGAAGGCGGCGATGGCGCTTTCGACTTCCTCTTCCGTCAGTTGGGAAATGCAGTGTGCTTCGCGCGCCACGCAACCCTCCCGGCAAGGCGGCAGCCCCGTCTCGGGCTGGATCACCAGCACCTTGTCGGGCTCGCCCCACGGGGCAAAGCGCCTCGGCGAATTGACGTGGTCGGGCGCCCCGTCGCGCGGATGACAGAAGATCACCGCCACCGGTGTCCCGACGGCAGCCGCCAGATGCGCCGGCCCGCTATCCATCCCGACGAACGCGATACAGCGTTCTACCAGCGCCGCCGAAGGTCTCGCCTCGATGCGCCCGAGTGACGAGACAGCCCGCTCGCCAACCGCCGACGCGAACGCCTCGCCGCGCCCGGCATCGAGGCGCCCCCCGACGATGATCACGTCGAGGTCGAAGCGCTCCGCCAGCCGGCCCGTGACGCGAGCCAGCCGGTCGGCCGGATATTGGCGGCGCTGGTCACCGACAAACGGGGCCACCGCCAACAAGGCGCGCCGGTCGGTGCCGAAGGATTTCACCAGAAACGCTTCCGCCCCCGCCCGGTCG
Source organism: Bauldia sp. (assembly GCA_039934795.1). GTDB lineage: Bacteria > Pseudomonadota > Alphaproteobacteria > Rhizobiales > Kaistiaceae > CAMCWB01. Next base: position 5,246 of record JBDTLN010000131.1, read on the forward strand.
GAGACGCCAAGATCGACGCTCGCCCGCAGCGTCGTGATCTTGCCGCCAACGGCCTCCAACAGCGCCAGCTTGTGCTCCACCTCGTGTACGTGGCGCCTGTCGTGAACGAGGTCCGTGTAGAACCGGTCCTCGCCGCGATTGGCGATGCTTCGAGCCGGCGTCGATCGTTCGGAGAATCCGGCGACCCGCTTTGCACCGCTGCCGACGGCAATCTGGAGGGCGCCGTTGAAGTCGACATCCCAGCGCGGCACCAGCGCGAGGTCGAAATCCCCACCGAGATACTCGCGGCGAAAGCCGGCGAGCGTGCCGGCATTCCCGGCCCCGAACGTGATCCGCCGGCCGGTCGCCGACGACACCGTCACCACCCGGTCGACGAAGCGGCAGGTCTCCGCGAAGGGAAAGGCCCGGTCGAGCACAACGAGCGTAATGCGCGCTTTCGGGGCATTTACCCGAAGGTTGGCGAGGAAGGGGGTGGTGAGAACGTGGTCGCCGATAAAATCGAGCTTCACCACCAGGATGTTGCGGCACGCGCCAAGTCTCACCCGCTGTCTCGGCCGTGACGCGCGTCCGCGCCCTGTCCGGACGTGATTCCGGGGCGTTTCACCATCGTCCGTGACCCGTCCGGGCCCTGTTTCGAGGGTGATATTCGTGCGGAAACGCGGCCCCGAATGGCCTAGCGCCGAGGGCAGCGTGCTGGTCATCGCAACCCCGTAAGATATTGGCGAATATCAGCTTTTGCCAACAGCCACGGTCGCCGCACCCATTGCAACCAGACACGACGCTCCTGCCCGGTTCAGCCATTTCAGCGCAGAAATCCGCCGAATCCGCCCCCTCAACCGATCCGCCGCCAAGGCATAGCCCAGCGCATTGATCGCCCCAAGCCCGACGAAAGTTGCTTCCATTACAATGAGTTGTGGCAGGACAGGCGCGCTGTGGTCGATGAATTGCGGGACAAAGGCGATGAAGAAGGCAATGCTCTTCGGATTCAGCGCCGTCACCGCAAACGCATGAAAAAACACGCCTTTTCCCGATAGCGCCGGCGGCGCCTCACTTCCGGTGGGCAAGCGAGGCTCAGCCCGCCACAGCCGGATCCCGAGATACACCAGATAAACCGCCCCCGCCCACTTCAACACGGCGAACAGCCCAGCCGAAGTGGCCAGCAGAGCGCCTAGCCCGGCGAGCGACAAAGTCATGGCCAGAAAGTCGCCGAGCGCAACGCCCGCCGCTGTGGCGATCGCCACGCGGCGCCCTTGCGCCAAAGCGTAGCTGATCACCAGAACCACCGTCGGTCCCGGAA
>JBDTLN010000132.1:0-6531 GCA_039934795.1 Bauldia sp.
GGCACGTCGAACTTCAGATTGCCGACAACCCGGACATCGCGAACCCCAAGCGCTGCATAGCGTTCGGCATCGCGGGGTGTTTGCGCAAGGCAGAGCTCGGTGCGGGCGAATATCGGCCTGACAAGGCGGCCGAGGCGCAGCCACCGCCGATACGAGCGGTCCGAAAGGCGGCCGTTGACGACAATGCGCGGCACGTGCGCGGCGGCGAGCCGGGCAATGGTCGTCGGCCACTGCTCGGATTCGACGAACAGCGCAAGATCAGGGCGCCAATGGCCAAGGAAGCGGTCGATGATCGAGCCTACATCGAGGGGCCCGAACTGATGAACCGCCCCGGCGGGGAGGCGGCCGGCGGCGACCTTGGCCGAGGTCACCGTGACGGTGGTCAGAAGCACCGATGCGCCCGCTCCGATCACGCGGCCGATCAGCGGCAAGACGGCGTTGGTTTCGCCGACGCTGGCGGCGTGAACCCAAATCAGCCGCCCGGCTGGCCGCGGCAGCGACGCCCTGCCGAAGCGTTCTCCCATGCGCGAGCGGTCCTCCTTGCCCTGTGCAGCGCGCAGCGACAGCGCCAGCGGCAGAACCGGGATGAGGGCACGGCCGAGCAACCGGTACGCGCCGAAGAACGCCGCAGCGGCGATGTCAGCCATGACGCCTTTCTGCGATCTCGTAGGCGCGCTTTGTGGCGGCGTTGAGAGCATCCTCGACCTGCCGGCGTTTTTCCTCCAGGAGGGCGTCGTCAGCTGAGGAAGGAACCACGATCGGATCGCTGAAAACGCAAGCCGCTCGGCTGAAGGGCAGATTGATAGTGGCGCGGTCCCAGTTGTTGAGGGTGATGCGCCGGCTGGTGGCTATCGCCGCCGGCAGGATGGGTCGCCCGCTGACTTTTGCCAGCAACGCAATGCCGAGACTGGCATGACGCGGCGCATTCCGGTCGAAGTCGGCGCTCAGGCAGATCGAAACGCCTTCGTCCAGCCGGCGGCGCATGGCGATAAAGGCTGCCGCACCGCCGCTGCGAACGGATTTATGCGCCTTGCCGGCACCGGAACCGCGCACCATGCCCAATCCGAACTGGCGGAAGGCGCGGGCGATATGTTCCCCATCCTGCGTTCTGGAAACCAGCAGGTCGATAGGCATGTCCGAGGGTCGGATGAAGGGCACCATGAAGCCTTGACCGTGCCAGCCGACGAGGATGAAGGGCGTCTGCCCAGTTGCAACCACGTCGAGGCGCGCCGGCGCGAAGGTGAACGAACTGGTCGCGTTCACGATGCGCAAATACGTCGCGGCGAGATTGGAATAAAGCCCGCCGAGCAGCGAGGGCTTCGGCAATTGCCGCGGTGCGTGCCGAAAAGCGCGCTTCGCAGCCAGGCGGCGGGCCTTTTCGGCGATCCTCTCGGGCGAACCGGCTGGACTCATCTTCTTCCCGGCCACGCCTTTCATCGACTTGCGCGATCCTGCCTCAGGCACCACTGGTCGCTTCCGGGTCGAGAAGGCGATGGAGGTGAACGATGAAGTAGCGCATGCGCGCATTGTCGACGCTCGCCTGAGCGTGACCGCGCCAGGCGTCGAAGGCGGCCTGATAGTTGGGGTAGATGCCGACGATGTCGAGCTTGTCGAGGTCGGCGAAATGCAGCTTGTCCAGGCTGTCGAGTTCGCCGCCAAAAACAAGATGAAGGAGCTGGCGGCCAACTCCGCTGTCATCCGTACGCTGCTTGTCCGTCATAACCGACCCATGGATTCGAAATGCCGCCTAGCCTAGCTGCCGTTCAACGGCCTCAACCAGAGCCGTAGCCGAAGGCCGCAGCGGGGCGTTGGCGGCAATCAACGGCGGATGCCGCGTCTCCTCGCTATTATAGCGGATGGTAAGGCCGGCAAAATCGGTCAATGTGCCGCCGGCCTCATGGACCAGCAGGTCCGCCGCTGCGATGTCCCAATCGTTGGCGCCGGGGCCGGCGATCGCGACGTCGAGTTCGGCAGCGGCCACCAGGGCGAGTCGGTAGGCCAGCGAGGGTACGAAGCGGAGGGTGGCCTCGGCAATGCCGGCGGCGGCGGCTGCCGTACGCGCATAGCGTCGTGGTCCGGCGAGACGGGCGGTCGCCAGGTCGGAGCGGTCGGAAACATGCAGTGCCACACCGTTGCGGCTCGCGCCCCTGCCCGGCGCCGCGGCGTGCATTTCATCGAGGACGGGAGCGAAGAGCGCTGCGGCGACCGGACGACCGTCTTCGACGACCGCCAGCGAGATTGTCCATTCGCGCCCGCCCTCGAGAAAATTGCGAGTCCCGTCAATCGGATCGACGACAAAGGTGCGACGCCGGTTGAGGCGGTCGGGATTGTCCGCGGTCTCCTCCGAGAGCCAGCCATAGTCCGGCCGGGCGGCGCGAAGCCGTTCGGTCAGCAAGCGGTCGAGGGCCAGATCGGCCTCGCTGACGATCGATTTGCCTTTCGGCCAGGTCTGGGGGTTCCGGCGATAATAGGTCATCGCCATCGCTCCCGCTTCGCGCGCGGCGGCGACGAGGAGATCGACATCGTCGGTCACCGGTCAGCGCCCGGCGATCGTCATGCCCTCGACGGCAAGGGTCGGTGCATTGACCGAGAAGCGATAGGTGAGGTCGTTCGCCGCCTCCATATGGAGGAACATTTCGGCGAGGTTGCCGGCGATCGTAACCTCGCTCACGGCATGGCCGAGCTTGCCGTTCTCGATGACGAAGCCGGCCGCGCCGCGGCTGTAGTCGCCGGTCATGATATTGGCGCCATGGCCGATCAGCTCGGTGACATAGAGGCCGTTGTCGATGCCGGCGATGATCGCCTCCGGCGAGCGGGCGCCGGCGAGCATGGTGAGGTTGGTGGCGCCGGGTGACGGGTTGCCGCCGCCGCGCGCGGCGCGGCCATTGGTGACAAAGCCGAGCTCCCGCGCCGTGGCGCTGTCGAGCAGCCAGGTGGTCAGGACGCCGTCCTTGACGAGGTCGATAGGAAGCGAGGCGACGCCCTCCCCGTCGAACGGGCGCGAGGCAAGCCCCCGCAAACGGTGCGGGTCGTCAACCACGTTGATCGCCGTCGCGAGGACCTGCTTGCCGAGGCTGGACAGGAGAAAGCTGGTCTTGCGGGCAATCGCGGCGCCGTTGACCGCGCCGGCGAGGCTGCCGAGAAGCCCGTTCGACAAGCGCGCATCGTAGACGACGGTGCCGCGGCCGGTCGCCATCTGGCGCGGGCCAAGACGTCGCACGGCACGCTCGCCGGCCTTCCGGCCGATATCTTCGGGGTCCGCCAGGTCGGAATGATGGATGCGCGAGTCGAACTCGTAGTCGCGCTCCATGCCGGTACCGGTGCCGGCGATGGCCGAGGCGGAGATGCTGAAGCGCGAGGACAGATAGTCGCCTGCAAAGCCGCCGGAGGTCGCCAGCACTATGCCGCCGAGCCGCCAGCTGGCCGAACCGCCGCCGGAATTGGTCACGCCCGGTACGGCCCGGGCGGCATCCTCGACCGCCAGCGCCTGCGCGGTCAATCGCTCGGCGGTCGGCATCATCTCGTCGAGGAGATCGAGTTGCGGGAAGTCGCGGGCGAGGCGCGCAGGATCGGCAAGGCCGGCGTAGGCATCTTCCGGCGCCACCCGGGCCATGGCCACGGCGCGTTCGGCTAGTTCGGCCGGGTCGGTCAGCACATTTGCGGAAACGGTCGCCGACCGTCTGCCGACGAAAGCGCGGAGGTTGAAATCATCGCCCTCGGCGCGTCGGGTTTCCTCAACCTTGCCAAGGCGCACCTCGACCGACAGCGACATTCCGCGAACGCAGACCGCGTCGGACGCGTCGGCGCCGGCGCGTTTGGCCGCCGCGACGAGACGGGCGGCGCGGTCAAGCAGGTCTTTCTGGTCGAGCTGAGCGGTCATGACGGTTTCGGTCCATTTAGGTTCGGCAGGTATCGGGGACAAGGCCGGGCGACGAATCGGTACACCGGACGCTTTTATGCGAAAACGCGCTCCATCTTGCGCTTCAGGTCCTCTTTCATGGGCTCGGCGGCTCTAAGAATTTCGGCAGCCTTCATGAAGTCGAGAGCGCGAAAGGCATTGGCCGGCGCCCGTATGACGATGTCAGGGGGCCGGCCGGAACGCAGCTTTTCCCGGGTGACGGACTGCATGAAGAGCTGCGCGGCGCCGAAGAGTGCCTCGGTGGTGCCGGGGATACGCGCGTGCGAGCTCATCGGGCCACCGATCACGTCGACCGCGATCGTGATGTCGCAGTCTTCGCCAAGCCGGTCGAAAGGCAGCGGATTGGTGACGCCGCCGTCGATGAGGACGCGACCATCGGCGAGCACGGGCCGGAAGAGGGCTGGAATGGCTGCCGATGCGGCCACGGCCCGGCGAAGGGGACCGTGTTCGATCACGGCCTCGCTCCAGCCATAGAAGTCAGTCGCGATAACCCGAAGGGGCGTCGCAAGGCCGGCAAATTCTTCGGGCAGATCCTTGGGCAGGAAGGCCTCGACGACGCGCTCCGCGTCGAGCTGGGTGACGCCTTGGGCGAAAAGATCGCTGACGCTCTTGGGGCGAAGCTGCCAAATCCTGCCGAGGACGTCGGAGCGCTTGGCGAACAGCTCGATCGCGTAGCTGCGGATCGCCGCGCCGGTCATGCCCGCAGCGCAGCCGGCGCCGATGACAGCGCCCATGGACGTGCCGGCTATGATGGCCGGCCGAAGGCCGAGTTCATCCAGCGCTTCGATGACTGCGACATGCGCGAATCCTCGCGCTCCGCCTCCACCGAGTGCAAGGCCGATGCGCTCGCCCCTTCCGCCTCCGCTCGACGCCATCGCCGGATCAGCTCGCCGCCTGTCCGACACGGACCTCGATCAGCTTGCCGGTGTCGAACAGGCGCTTGGCGACCCGACGCACGTCGTCGATGGTCACCGCCTCGAAGAGGGCAATGCGGCGTTGCGGGTAATCGATGCCGAGATTGTCCATCTGCAAGGCGAGCAGCTGGCTGGCGATGCTGCTCGACGTGGTGAAGCGAATGGCGTAGCTGCCGACGAGGTAGCTCTTGGCGTCTGCCAATTCCTTCTCGGTCGGCCCCTCCTCGGCGAATTTTCTGATTTCCTCGGAAATCAAGGTCATCACCGCGTCGGCCTGATCGGCGCGGGTAGAGGTACCGCCGAAATAGGCGCCGGCGTGATCGTAGGGCGAAAGACCGAGGGAGACCGAGTAAGCCAGGCCGCGCTTCTCGCGCACCTCCTCGTAGAGGCGCGAGGCGCTGCCGCCGCCGAGGATGTAGCTGGCGATCGTGGCGGCGATGAAGTCGGGATCGGCGCGCTTGAGGCCGCGCCCGGCGAGGCTGATGACGGTCTGGGGAATCGCCATGTCGACATCGATGCGTGCCGGCGCCGCCACCTCGGTATCCGCCACGGGAGCGAGTTCTGCCTTGGCGGGCAAGTCGCCGAAGACTTCGTCGAGGAAGCCGGCCAGGGTTGTGGCATCGATGGCGCCGACGACCGCGATTTTGAGGTTATCGCGGGCGACATTGCGCGCGTGGAAACCCTTCAGATCATCGAGCGTGATGGTGGCGACGGTGTCGATGGTGCCCTGGAGCGGCCGGCCGTAGGGGTGATCGGGAAACGCAGCCTTGAGAAGGGCGTCGCCAGCCACGCTCTGGGGATCACGCAGGCGGCTCTTGATGCCGGTCACGACCTGGGCGCGGATGCGCTCGACCGGCTCGGCGTCGAAGCGCGGCGCGGTGAGCGACAGCTTCAAGAGCCTGGCGGCCTCGTCCTTGTTCTCGATCAGCGTCTTCAGGGAGCCGGTGAAAGCATCGGAATCGGCGTCGAAGGAGAGCTCGATCGAGGCGTCGTCGAGGGCCGCCTGGAACGCCTGGCTGTCCATATCGCCGGCGCCTTCGTCGAGAAGGCCAGACAGCATGTTCGCGACACCCGGCTTGCCGGCGGGGTCCTGCCCAGCGCCGCCAACGAAAGCGAACGACATGGCGATGAGGGGAACGGAGTCCTCCTGCACCAGCCAGGCCTCGATGCCCTTGGGGCTGACGACACGCTGGATTTCCGCGGCACGCGCCGTGCCAAACCCGACGAACGCCACTGCCAAAAGGAACAAGGCCACGAACAGTCGGCGGGCCGCGAACATCACGGTCGACATCGAATTTCTCTTCATCATGACCGGCCCTCGGGCTTGCTGGTCAGGTAGCCGGTAACCGAGCGCCGCACATCGAGATACTTGCGGGCGACGGCGTTGACGTCGGCGGTGGTAACCCGGGCAATGTCGGCGGGCCAGTTCTTGACGGCGTCGACGGTCTGGCCGGTCATCATGGCCTCGCCGAAGACGCGGGCGAGCGTTCCCTGGCTGTCCTGCGAATAGACCGCGCTCGCCAGGAACCGCTTCTTGGCGCGGGCGACCTCGTCGTCGGTGACGCCCTTGTCGAGGAGCTCGGCGATGACGCCGTCGATCTCGGCCACAACCGCATCGAGGGTGACATCGCCGCGCGGGACGCCGGCTCGCCGCGGCCGCGCAGCGGCAGTTCGTGCATCGCCAGCATGAAGATGAGC
>JBDTLN010000133.1:0-6518 GCA_039934795.1 Bauldia sp.
GGTGAAGCGCGGCCTGCTGCCCGCCGTGGCGGCGACAATCATTTCCATTTCGCCGCCGCCGTAACGTATCCAACGGTTTCGTTGGAGCTGCCGAACATCCGGCCTCCGATACTCCGCGTGCCATCCTGTGGAGCTCGTTTGTTACACGCTGAGAGACGACGGCCTTGAAATAAGGCCGGCGTCGCATCGTCGCGATTGGATGGACGCCACGGCGTTTCCGTATCGCTGCCTTCCTTTGGTCATCGCCAACGGCTTCGGCTGGGAAATTCTGGTGCCGTCGGGCATCACCGCCATCTGGAACGGCGGCCCTGCCGTTGACGGTGTCGTCGTGATGGCCGACGACGAGGCCCGGGCACCTGCCAGCAGCCACTTCGGTGCAGGCATCCTCACTTTTTCCCTGCCTGCGGTGTTTCGCACCGATCCCGGGACCGACCTCATCGTCCAGGGCCCGGTCAACCGTCCAAAGGATGCCATCGCGCCGCTGACCGGGGTCGTCGAGAGCGACTGGGGTCCGTTCAGCTTCACCATGAACTGGAAGTTCACGCGCCCGAACACGGCGGTCCGGTTCCGGAAGGGCGAGCCGATCTGTCATATCCTTCCGGTCCGCCGCGGAACGCTCGAAGCGGTCCAGCCCCGCATCGCGTCGGTCTCGATCGATCCTGAACTGGAGGCGACGCACCGCAAATGGCGCGCCGCCCGGGAGCAATTCAACACCGATTTGAAGATACCCGGTTCGGCTGCCGAAACCGAGAAGTGGCAGAAGCACTACCAGCGCGGCGTCGAGCCCGATGGAAAGCCGGGCTCGTCGAGCCACCGCCTGCGAACGCAACTTCAGCCCTTCTTACCACTCTCCGCCGAAGCGCCCGACCGGTCGACCTCCTGACAGATGCAACAGAGACCTGAGTGGCGGCTGCTGGCCGGACTCGCCGACCCCGACAGAGGCCCGCCGCCTCTGGATACGCTCGAGCCGAGGGCCGTTGGCCGGGTGCTGGTCGCCGCCCGCAGCCATGGCGTCTTGCCCATCGTCTGCCGAAAACTGCGGGCTTCCGGGTTTGCCGCGACGCCGCTCGAAGGAGACGCGCGCACGCTTCTTGAACAATTCGATCGGCGTGTCGTCAACGACGTCGGCCAGACCATGCTCTTGCAGCATCACGGCCAGCGCGTCATGGCCAGGTTCGCCGAAGCGGGGCTCGCGGCCACCATCATCAAGGGGCCGGTCTTTGCCGAGCGCCTCTATCGCAACCGCGCCGACCGCTATTTCAGCGACATCGATATTCTGGTCGAGGCCGGCGGGATGGAGCGCGCCGGGGCGATCATGGCCGAGTCGGGATTCGAACTGGAAGGAGGCCTGTTCGACACCTCTGCGCGGAAGCAGGAATTCCAGTGGCTGCTCGCCGGCAATCGCTCGGTCCTCATCGAGCTGCATGGCAATCTGGTCCACTACCGCGCCCTCAGGCACCGCGTGTCCCTCGACTATGCCCGGCTCGGCGGCGTCTCGGACATCGCCGCGCAATCCGCCGTCGCCCTGCTCATTATCGCGATTGTCCACGCCAGTTGCGGCCACAAGTTTCACCGCCTGTTGTTTCTCGTCGACGTTCTCCAGGCGGCGCGTGCCTTGTCGCCGCGCGAGTTGCCGGAATTCGAAATGGCGGCGCGAAAGCTCGGGATCGAACTGGAGGCGGCCACCACGCTCCACGCTACGGCTTCGCTATTCGGCGACGGCAAGGTGATGGCTCTGGCGTCGCGCTTTGACAGACGCCTGGCGCCAGCGATCGGCCGGCGCCTGATCACGCCTGAAGCAATCGTCGACGCCTCACCGAAGACTACGGTGCCGTCGCGATTGCGACGCCACGCGTTTCGCTGGCTACAGCTCAGTCCGCTGGCGCGGCTCTGACCAGCCGAGCGTCTCTGCGATCGCCGGTGCCAGCCCGGCCGGGTCGGTGCCGAAGCGGATCTCGAAGACCGGCACGCGCGCGACGAGACGGGCCAGCATGCCGAAGCGCCGCTGCTGCAGGGGCAGAAGCCCGGCAAGACTCGCCCGCACATTGTCGGCGGCAAGGGACAGGAGCATGTCGGTGCGAGACAGGGGTGCTATTTCCGTTTCCGGCCTGCCAACGCGCGCCAGCCGGAAAAGCGCAGCCACGGGCACCGCCCTCGCCGCCACTACCGGCGCAAGCTGCTGGAGGACATGCCGGCCAACGGCCTGCTCGCCGCCTTCGTCCCAGTTGTCGCCAACATAGGCCCGCAGCCAGGGCAGCATCGCCACCGTCTTCTTGTGGACCTTCACGTCACGCGGCAAGCCCCAGGCGGCAAATCCATCGCCTTGGTCGCGAAATATCATCGCGTCGTCGGAGCAGAAACCGAAGCCGGCGGCGGCGAGAGCGAGGGCTGCAGTCGTTTTGCCGCTGCCGCTTGGCGCGTGCAGAAGAATCAGCGGGCCGCCTCCCGGCCGCGTCAGGCCGGCGGCGTGAACCATCACCGAGCCGGCGGCGTCGAGGGCGGCTTCCATCGCCGACATCGCCGCGGTGCCGATTGTTCGCGAAGTCGCGCCAGGCGGGGCAACAACGGTGGCCGCTCGTGCCGCCGGCCGGAGCGACAGCACGACATTCTCCGGATAGCGGAAGTGATAGCCGTCGTCCGTCTCGTACAATTTGCAGTCGCCGAGGTCGTCGACCGGGCCGGAGGCGAGGAGTTTTGCTCCGGGCGGCGTCGGCGCTTGCGGTCCTTCGACGATATCGAGACGCCAGAAAGGCCGGGTTACGGGCTCGGTCCGCAACGCGCCGACCGCCCAATCGAGCCCCTCCAGCATCCGCTCGTTCGTGGCGGAGACCTCAAAATGGTGGCCGTCCAGATCGTAGGTCGCCGAGTGGCCAGCCATCCGGCGTTCAACCGTCGCCGAGCGTGTGGACGTAGATCGTCGCCATGCCGGGCAGCCGGTCGCCCAGAACCGGCTTGCCATCGATGCAAACCCAGCAATGCGCCGACAGGCGATCGGCGGTCATCGAGGCCGGGTCGACGCCGAAATGCAGCTCGGGCCGGAATCCCGCCTCGCCAAGAAACCGGAAGCCGAGCAGGCCCTGGCGAAGGCAGCGATTGTTGCGCATGGTCCAGGGATGCCGCGTCACCCGCTGGATACTCTCCGCGACGTAGGCCACGGCGAGGCCCGTATAGTTATCCCGGCGCGTCGGCCCCGCCAGTTTGAGCACCGAGTCGAATCGCCGACCTCGGGCCTGCAGGGGAACGAGTCTGGCGCGCAGCCAGAGTTCCGTCCGGAATCGGACGCGTCGGAGGAGTGCGGCGCTGCTGCCCGGGCTGGTCATCGAACCTGAAGGATGCCCTCGGCGACCAGCGTATCGGCAAGGGAAGCGAGATCGCTCTCCGCCGTCGCCGGATCAACCTCGAACTCCGCCGTGAAGAGGCCGACGATTTCCTGCAAGGGACGATTGCCGTCGACCTTTTGCAAGAACGCCTCGGTGGTTTCGTTGCAGGTGTAGAGTTGACCGCTGTCGGCAAGCAGCACCACCGCGCCATCGCCGACTGACTGGAAGGAGGCATGAGCCGCGAAGGTAAGTATGGCGCTTGCGTGCATCGCGGCTGTGGCCTCCGGCTGGAATTTCGGAAGCTTTTCTCCGGGAGTACCCGAGAGTCAACCTCCCACGGGCCCGATCGCGGAATCGGCGGCGGCCCCCGTCGTTTGTGGTCTGTCGGCGCGCGGAGTAATTCGGCCTGGGAAGACCGGTGCAGCGAGAGGTACGCTGCTCCAGACATTCTCCGCTCGGAATGAGATCGCCACATGCCTCTCAGGGCCAATCGCCGCTTCCGCGTGTTGCAGGTAGCCGTCTCAGCCTTGTTGATCGCCACACCCTTGGCCGCGAACGACTTCGCCGGCCTGGTGGACATCGGCAGTGGCCGCAAATTGTACATGGAGTGCCGGGGCGAAGGATCGCCTGCGGTCATTCTGATATCCGGAAAGGGCGATCGCGCCGACACCTGGAGCGTCCGGGTGCCGGGAAATACCGGTGTGCCGGTCTTTCCCGAAATCGCCAAGCTCACGCGCGTCTGTGCTTATGACCGCCCCGGGACGGTTGGCGCCCTGGCAGCCGAACCCAGCCGAAGCAATCCTGCACCCTTGCCAACCTCGGCTGCCGGAGCTGCGTCAGACCTGCAGGCCCTGTTGGCCGCGGCCCGGATGCCAGGACCTTACGTCCTTGTCGGGCACTCGATCGGCGGCCTGATCGCAAGGCTTGTCGCAAGTGAAAATGGCGTTGACGTCGCCGGCCTGGTGCTCGAGGACGCACTGTCGGAGGATCTCTATAGCGGGCTGACCGGCGACCAGCGGGCTCTCCTCGAAAGGCTGAATTCCGGCCCCGAAGACTACGACATGGCCGCGACGTTCGAGCAGGTGCAAGAAGCCCGCCCGGTGCGGCCGATGCCCGTGGCGGTTCTGACGGCCGGCAAGCCTCAGCTGACACCGGAGGCCATCGCATCGGGACGATTGCCGCCGGAGGTCACTCAGGCATTTGCAGACGCGCTCTGGGCGGCGCAGACGACGGCGCAGAACAACCTCGCCGACCTGTTTCCAGGCGACCGGCACATCATTGTTCAAAATAGCACGCACTACATCCACATCGACCAGCCGCAAGCGACGATCGACGCGATCGGCGATGTCGTCGAAGCGGTGCGCGCGGGGAAGGACCGTCTGGTTCCGTAATACCGCGGGCGACGGTGCAGCCGATCAGAACGCCGGTAGTTCCGTCCGTGATCCGGTCTCTCTCCGCAGCACGTAGATCCCGGCGAGAATGATCAGCGCGGTTCCGGCGAGCGTCCATCTGTCCGGTACTTCGCCAAGGACCAGGACCCCGAACAATATTGCCGCCACCATTTGTCCATAAGTGAAGGGGGTGATCATGGCGGCGGGTGCCAGGGCAAACGCTCTTATGAAGAAGATGTGGCCGACGCCGAACAGGAGCCCTGTCGAAATCAGAAGCGCCCAGCTGAGGGGACTTCCCCAGCCCCAGCCGAATGCGAGAAGCGGTGTGGTCAGGAAAAAGCCAAGGAGGATCGTCCACGCGAGGGTGGTGATGGGTGGATCGCCGCGGCTGACGAGCCGGGTGAGTGCCTGATAGAGGCCGAAGAGAAACGCCGCCAGCAGCGGGAATGCCAGGACCCAGGAGAAGCTGCCAAGCCCCGGTCGTGCGACGATCAGGACACCCACGAATCCGAGCGCAACGCCGACCCACGCGGGAAGTCCGACCCTCTCGCGAAGGAGGGGCGATGAAAGCGCGACGACGAAAAGCGGAGCCGCAAAAGTGATTGCGGTGACGTCTGCCAAAGGCATCAGCGTCAAGCTGACGAGTATCGAAGCCGTTGCAGCCAGCAGCAGAACGGTTCGCGCCGCCTGAAGGCCAGGCTGATTGCAGACAAGGAGCCTCGCCCATCGATGCGGTGAGGTCGTGGCCAGGAGAACCGGAACGGCAAAGGCAAATCTTGCCCACACAAGCTGCACCACCGGAAAGTCGGCGGCCAGGAACCGCCCCAAGCCGTCCATGATCGAAAACAGACTGACCCCGATCAAAAGAAACGCGATCGCACGATAGAGGTCTCTCATACTTCGTTCCTCAGGGATGGTCAGCCAGCGCGTACGGACCGGCCAATCAGTCCACATGCGCCCCTTCGGACCGTCAGGTCATTATTGCTGCTCCCCGTCAAGCGTCGCCACTTTCCACGCCGCGCCTGAAAACCGCGCAGTCGAGCAAATCTTGCGCCTTTCCGGAGAAAGTTCGCTGGACCTCGCCGCCATTCAGGCGTTGCCGCACGCGACTTGGCGCTTTCGTGCCGCAGGCCGCCTTCACCCGCGCTTCGTGCGGCCGGCGGCCTACCAGCAGGTATAGCCGCCATCGACGACGACGACGCTGCCCGTCATCAGGCTGGCGGCGTCGCCGGCCAGGAACAGCACCACCGAGGCGATCTCTTCGACCTTGCCCATCCGCCCCATCGGCGTGCCGCCGATCCAGGCGTCGTACATCTCCGGCCGCTTCTTGACGAACGCGTTGAGCGGCGTGTCGATATAGGTCGGCGCCACGGCGTTGACGCGGACGCCCCGTGCCCCCCATTCGGCGGCGAGAGACTTGGTGAGGTGATGCACCGCCGCCTTCGAGGCATTGTAGAAGGCCTGCTCCTGCGGCTTGTTGACGATGAAGCCGGACATCGAGCCGATATTGACGATCGAGCCCGACTTCTGCTTCAGCATCTGCTTGCCGAAGGCGCGACAGCACCAGAAGGTGCCATTGAGGTTGACGTCGATAACGTTCAGCCAATGCTCGTCGGTGACGGTCTCGGCCGGCGTTTCGCTGCGCGCGATGCCGGCATTGTTGACGAGAATGTCGATCCGGCCATGGCTGCGGACGACATCCTCGGCGGCCTTGTCGACTTCGGCGCTCTTGGTCACGTCCATCAGCGCCACTTCGACGTCGTAGCCCTTCCCTCGCATGGCGTCGCGGCCTTCCTCGGCGACTTTC
>JBDTLN010000134.1:0-6406 GCA_039934795.1 Bauldia sp.
GCGGGGCGGTCGGCCGATTGTTGCCGGAAAACCGGCTCGCCGCCGCCAATATCGCCGCCGCCTTTCCCGGCATGCCCGAGGACGAGCGCCGGCGCATCCTCGCCGCGTCGTGGCACAACCTCGCTCGGACGGCGGTCGAGTTTTTCTGCCTCGACGAGATTCTCGCCGGCTACCGTGCCGACCGGCCGGACCTGAGCACCATCGTTATCGCCGGCGAAGAAAAGATCGGAGCGCTTCGCGCCAGCGGCAAGGCGGCGCTTTTCTTCACCGCCCATCTCGGCAGCGGCGATCTCCTTGCCGCGCAGATGACGCGAATGGGTCTGCCGCTCGCCGTCCTTTACCGGCCGCCCAAGAACCCGGCACTGAAGCAGCGGCTGCTGGCCTGGCGAAGCACGATGGAGGGCGAGTGGATCGATTCGAACTGGCTTGCCCCTCGCGCTCTTGTCGCCGCCCATCACCGCGGCCGCCACGTCACGGTTTCCGTCGATCAGCGCGTCGCCCGCGCGCCGGTGCTGCCGTTCCTCGGCCGCCCGGCGCACTGCAACGACATCATCGCCCGCCTCGCCCGCACTCTCGATGCGCCGGTCTATTGCGCCCGCGGCGTCCGCCTGCCCGACGGCCGGACGCGCATCGATCTCTTTGGCCCCCTCGACCTGCCGCGCGACGCCTCCGGCCGCGTTGACGCGGTCGCCGCCAACGTCATGATTCACGGCATCATCGAAGGCTGGGTCCGTGAACACCCCGATGAATATCTCTGGCAACACGACCGCTGGCGCCTGGTCGGCGCGGCAAAGCCGAAGAAACAGGCGAAGGGCGAAGAGTGACCGCCACGCTTGCCCCGCCCCTGCCTTGCGTGGCACGCTTGCCGGCAATCATGCCGAGCGACCTGTCCCGAATCGTGCCGCCCATCGACGGGCGGCAGTCAGAACGTGCCGCCGCCATCCAGCGCGGCGTCGGCCGGCTGCTGCGCGCGCAAAGCTTCGCCATGGTGTGCGAGCTGCCGCTCTCCACCGGCCACCGCGCCGACGTAGTCGGCCTCGGGCCGGACGGCGAAATCTGGATCGTCGAGATAAAATCCTCGCTCGAGGATTTCCGCGTCGACATGAAGTGGCCGGAATACCGCCATTCCTGCGACCGGCTGTTCTTCGCCACCCATGGCGCCGTGCCGCTCGACATTTTCCCGGCCGAAGCCGGGCTGATCCTTGCCGATGCTTACGGGGCTGAGATGATTCGTCATGCGCCGGAACACCGCCTTGCCGGCGCGCGCCGAAAGGTCATGCTGGTGCGCTTCGCCCAGGCTGCGGCGCTCCGCCTGCACGGGCTGATGGATCCGGCGGCGCCGGCGGCGGTGTTCTAGGGAAAAGGCGTGAGAAACGCCGGAAGCGTTTGGGAGGAAATCATGGACGGTGCGACCAAGGAAATGAGCCTGCCCTTCGATTCGCGGCAGCTCGACGATCTGCTCGACAAGGCCGGCATCGACGCCCTTGTCGTGACCTCCAAGCACAATATCCAGTACCTGCTTGGCGGCTACCGGTTCTTCTTCTTCGACCAGATGGACGCCATCGGCGTCAGCCGCTACCTGCCGATCCTCATCTACCAGAAGGGCCGGCCGGCCGATGCCGTCTATGTCGCCAACGTCATGGAGGGCTACGAGAAGGAGCTCGGCCGTATCTGGGTGCCGAACGTCGCCAACGGCGCCTGGGGATCGCTTGACGCGGCGCAGCTCGCCGTCGCCCACCTGAAGAAGCTCGGCAACCAGGTTCGCCGCATCGCCGTCGAGACCGCCTTCATCCCGGCCGACGCGTACAACATGCTCAGCAAGGACCTCCCGGATATCGAGATCGTCGACGGCTTGTTCCCGCTCGAGCGCCTGCGCGCCGTCAAGACGCCGGCCGAGCTGGAGAAGCTCCGCATCGCCTCCGAGATGGTGGTTGAATCGATGATGGCGGTCTTTGCCGTCGCCGGTCCCGGCATGACCAAGCAGCAGCTCGCCGACCGGCTGCGCATGGAGGAGATCGGCCGCGGCCTAACCTTCGACTACTGCCTGATCACCGCCGGGACCAGCATCAACCGCGCCCCTTCCGGCCAGGTCCTCGCCGCCGGCGACATCTTCTCCCTCGATTCCGGCGGCAACTATCACGACTATATCGGCGACGTTTGCCGCATGGGCATCCTCGGCGAGCCGGACGCCGAACTCGTCGACCTCCTTGCCGCCATCGATACGGTGCAGCAGGCGGCGCGCCGCGAGGTCCGCCCCGGCGCCACCGGCAACGATATCTACGCCGCCGCAGAGAACGCCTGGCGGGGATCGCCGCATGGCGCCGACATCAAGGATTTCACCGCCCACGGCATGGGCCTCGTCTCCCACGAGGCTCCGCGCCTCAGCGACAAGGCCCCGCAGAAATATCCCGGCTACGACAAGGACAAGCCGCTCCAGCCCGGCATGGTCATCTCCATCGAGACGACGATGAATCATCAAAAGCGCGGCTTCATCAAGCTGGAGGACACGTTGGCGGTAACCGCCGACGGCCATGTCGCCTTTGGCGACGGCGGCCGCGCCTGGAATCGCGCCGGGAAATAGCTGCCTAGCGCGGCGCGCGCTTGGCGAGGATCCGCTGCAGCGTGCGCCGGTGCATGTTGAGCCGGCGCGCCGTCTCCGAGACGTTGCGTTCGCAAAGTTCGTAGACGCGCTGGATATGCTCCCAGCGGACGCGGTCGGCCGACATCGGGTTCTCCGGCAGGCTCGCCTTCTCGCCCGGCCCCCGGGTCAGCGCGAAATGGACCTCGTCGGCGTCCGCCGGTTTGGCGAGATAGTCGACCGCGCCGAGCTTCACCGCCGTCACCGCCGTCGCGATGTTGCCGTAGCCGGTCAGCACCACCATCCGCGAATCGGGCCGCCGGCGGCGCAGCAGTTCGATGACTTCGAGGCCGTTGCCGTCTTCGAGGCGCATGTCGACCACCGCAAAGGCCGGCGGCGAGGCCTCGACCTTGCGCATGCCGTCGGCCACCGTGTCGGCGGTGTCCACGGCATAGCCGCGCAGTTCCATGGCGCGGGCAAGGCGTTGCAGGAAAGGCTTGTCGTCATCGACGATGAGCAGCGACATCTCGGGAGCCTCGCTGCTGCCTTCGATTCCAGGCATCGAATGCAGTCTCCGGTCCTCCCTGGCGCATAGATAGGCACTGGCAGGCGGGATTGTTATAGGGACTCGGCCGTCCCGCGCCAAGCAGTTCGCTTGCCTATGGTTTCCGGCTCCGCCCCGGCCTCGGCGGCGATATCCATGACCGCCCGGGGCCATTCGACCCGCACGATCGCCCCGGTTTGCGGGGCTTCGCGGCTGGCAAGCGACAGCCGCGCCCCGGAGCGTTCGAGGAGCGTCTTGGCGATAAAGACGCCAAGGCCGAGGCCGCCGGCTTCGCGGTCGACCGGCGCCGTCCCCGGCCGCGTCGTCAGATACGGCTCGCCGATGCGGTCGATGATGCCGGGCGCGAAGCCCGGCCCGTCGTCCGTGATGGTGACGGCTACCCGCTCGGCATCCCATTCCGGCGTCACCACGACCTCGCTCCGCGCGAAGTCGACGGCGTTCTCGACGATGTTGGCGAGGCCCTGCACGATCGCCGGGTTGTGGCGCCCGACCGGCTCGGCCCCGGCGCCGCGTTTCGGCGTGACGACGATCCGCGCCGCGAAATCCCGGTAGGGCGCCACCACCTCGTCGATGAGGTGGGTCAGCGGCTGGCGCGACAAATGATGGTCGGTCTGGCTCGACAGCGAGGTGAGCTTGGCGAGGATGTCGCGGCAGCGTTGCGACTGGCTGCGCAGCAGCGCCACGTCCTCGGCGTGCGGGCTGCCGGCGGGGAACTCGCGCTCCAGCTCCTTGGCGACGAGGACGATGGTGGCGAGCGGCGTGCCGAGTTCGTGGGCGGCGGCCGCGGCCAGCCCGTCGAGCGCGTAGAGATGCTGCTCGCGGGCCAGCACCATCTCCGTGGCGTTCAGCGCCTTGGCGAGCTGGCGCGCCTCCTCGGCGACGCGGAAGGCATAGACGCCGGTGAAGGCGCAGGCCGAAACCAGCGCCACCCATACGCCGGCGACATAGACCAGCGGCAGCGGCAGCTCGGCATCGGCGTACCACGGCAGTGGCCGGTGGGTCAGCGCCAGCGCCGTGGCGACGGCGATGACGATGATGCCAAGGACGACCGTTGCCCGCGGCGCCAGCGTCGTCGCCGAGACGATCACCGGGACGAGCAGCAGGATGGCGAATGGATTTTCGAGGCCGCCGGTCAGGTAGAGCAGCCCGCCGAGCTGGAGGACGTCGTAGCCGAGAAGCAGTGCCGCCGGCAGGTTGGGCAGGCGCTGGCTCGCCGGATAGCGCAGCCGGAGAACAAGGTTGAGAACCGCCGACAGGATGATGAGCGCGAAGCAGAACGCGATTGGCAGGTCGAAGCCAAGGACCAGCGCCACCACCAGAACCGCAACCGTCTGGCCGGCGACCGCCAGCCAGCGGAGCCGCACCAGCGTATCAAGGCGAAGGCTGCGGCTGGCGAAGTCGGCGGCGTGGAGGACGTAGGACATCGGTCGTTCCGGGCCGGCAGCCAAGGGCGCCGCCCTCGCAAATCGCCGGTCCCGCTCCTATAACACGAAGCGGCCGGAAGCCGGGGCCGTGGCCGGATTGACGAGCAGAGCCGCCATGATCGAGCAACCCGCGCCGCCGGCCATTGCGGTCGACAATCTCGTCAAGCGCTACAAGGCCGTCACCGCCGTCGACGGCGTTTCCTTCGCTATCGCCCGTGGCTCGATCACCGGCCTGCTCGGCGGCAACGGCGCCGGCAAGACGACCACCATCGGCATGCTTCTCGGCCTCATCCTGCCGACATCGGGCAGCATCCGCGTCCTCGGCCACGACATGCTTGCCGACCGCCACCGCGTCCTCCACCGGATGAACTTCGAGAGCCCCTACGTCGCGCTGCCGCACCGCCTGACGGTCCGCCAGAACCTCAACGTCTTTGCCCGCCTCTACGGCGTCGCCGACGTGGCGGCGCGCATCGCTGCCCTCTCCGCGGAACTGGATCTCGGCGCCTTCCTCGACCGCGAGGCAGGCAAGATCTCCGCCGGCCAGAAGACCCGGGTCGCCCTCGCCAAGGCGCTGATCAACACGCCCGAATTGCTCCTTCTGGACGAGCCGACCGCCTCGCTCGATCCGGACACCGGCGACTGGATCCGGACAAGGCTGGAGACCTATGCCCGGGGCCGCGGCGCCACAATCCTCCTTGCCTCGCACAACATGCCGGAGGTCGAGCGCCTCTGCGACGACGTCATCATGATGAAGGCCGGCAAGATCGTCGATCGCGGGCCGCCGGCGGGTCTGATCGAGAAATACGGACGCACCACCCTCGAGGATGTGTTCCTTGACGTAGCGCGCGGCCGCGGCGTTGCCGCCGTGGCGCCAGCCAACGGAGAGCCGGCATGAAGGCGCCCTTCGCCGCGCCGGATGCACCGCCTTATCGCGCCGTCTCTCCGGGCCGCGTCTGGGCGATGATCCTTCGCTACGTCTACCTCATGCGCTCGTCCTGGCCGCGGCTGCTCGAACTCCTCTACTGGCCGCTTGTCCAGCTTCTCACCTGGGGCTTCCTGCAAACCTGGCTCAACGGCCAGAGCGGCGCGGTCGCCGGCGCCGGCGGCGTCCTCATCGGCGGCATCCTCCTCTGGGACGTTCTGGTGCGCGGCCAGCTCGGCTTCAACATGTCGTTCCTCGAGGAGATGTGGTCGCGCAACATGGCCAATCTCCTCATCAGCCCGCTGACGCGGAGCGAACTCATCGGTTCGCTGATCCTGATGAGCCTCCTCCGCCTCGTCATCAGCCTGCTGCCGATCACGATCCTCGCCATCCTCTTCTTCGGCTACAATCTCTGGGCCCTCGGCTTCGGCCTTGCGGCGTTCTTCGCCAATCTCCTGCTCACCGGCTGGGCGCTGGCGATTCTGACCAGCGGCGTCATCCTCAGGAACGGCCTCGGCGCCGAGGGTCTGGTCTGGTCGCTGATGTTCCTGATCATGCCGATCTGCGCCGTGTTCTATCCGGTGGCGGTGCTCCCCCACTTCCTGCAATGGGTCGCCTGGACCCTGCCGCCGACTTACGTTTTCGAAGGCATGCGCGCCATCGTCTTCGACCATGTCTTCCGCGTCGACCTGATGCTCTGGGCGTTCGGCATCAACATCGTCCTGATGGCGGTCGGCTGCTTTGCCTTCGTCAAACTTCTCGACAGCGCCCGCCGCGTCGGCTCGCTGATGGCGATCGGCGAGTAGCCGCGCGGCCGCACGCCGCGATAAATCAAAAGTTATCCCCGTCGTCCGAAGCTCCCTTATCCTTCGCTCAGTCCTGCTCACACGAGGGGCGCCGACCGGTGGCGACCATTG
>JBDTLN010000135.1:0-6403 GCA_039934795.1 Bauldia sp.
CGCAGATGAGTGACATCAGGGCAACGCGGTAGCGGAGATCGTCGTAGAACAGGGGAAACGAACACGCGCAGAGCCAGAGGACCGCGCCGCCCGCGACCGCCGCGATGGGGGTCGAGTGACCCTCGAAGTGCCGTGCCGCCGACCAGCCGACACCGAAGCCAAGGAGCAACAGTGCGTTTGCGACATCGATGGACAAGCGGTCGGGAACTATGTCGCGCAGCAGGATGAGGACGACGCCAACCGCGATGAGCAGGAAGGCCGCGCCGGCGCGCAGAAACAAGCCCATGGCGGGCGATCTCGCCCAGGCAAAAAGGAAGACCGATCCGACCAGTACGCAGACCGTGCTCAGTACGACGAAGAGCGTTGGTACATCGATAGTCATTGCTGGAAAAGGAAATCCCGAATCGCAAGCGGAAACCCGCGCAGATTGCGGTCTCAATCCTTACGAAATCCTTGATCTGCCAAGAACCGGCGATTTCCGCTCGGTGATCGCCTCAGACGTCGCCGACCAGCTCCCGCCCTATCAGCCAGCGCCTGATTTCGCTCGTCCCGGCGCCAATCTCGTAGAGCTTCGCGTCGCGGAGCAGCCGGCCGGTTGCCGTGTCGTTGACGTAGCCCGCTCCGCCGAAGCACTGCAGCGCATCGAGGGCGACCTTCGTGGCCATTTCGGCGGCATAAAGAATGGCGCCTGCAGCGTCCTGGCGGGTGGCCTCGCCCCGGTCGGCGGCCTTCGCCACCGCATAGACATAAGCGCGCGCCGCATTCATGCCGACATACATGTCGGCGATCTTGCCCTGCATCAGCTGGAACGAGCCGATCGGCTGGCCGAACTGCTTCCGCTCCCGGACATAGGGCAGCACCAGGTCCAGGGCGGCGCGCATAAGCCCGAGTGGTCCCGCTGCCAGGACGACACGCTCGTAGTCGAGCCCCGACATCAGAATGCGAACCCCCTCGCCCGGTTTGCCGAGGACGTTCTCCTCCGGCACCTCGCAATCGGCGAAGACAAGCTCGCCCGTCTCCGAACCGCGCATGCCGAGCTTGTCCAGCTTCTGCGCGACCGAAAACCCGCTGAACCCCCGCTCGACGATAAAGGCGGTAATGCCTCGCGCGCCTGCCGCGGGATCGGTACGGGCATAGACGATCAGTGTGTCCGCACCGGGGCCGTTGGTGATCCACATCTTGGCGCCGTTCAGCACATATCGCTCGCCGGATTTCCGCGCAGCAAGGCGCATCGAGACGACGTCGGACCCTGCCTCGCTTTCCGACATGGCGAGCGCGCCGAGATGATCGCCCGAGATCAGCCTGGGCAGATAGCGCCGCTTCTGTTCGTCAGTGCCCCAGCGGCGAAGCTGGTTGACGCAGAGATTCGAATGAGCGCCGTAGGAAAGGCCAACCGAGCCCGAGGCCCGCGACACCTCCTCCATCGCCACGCAGTGTTCAAGATAGCCGAGACCCGATCCGCCCCATTCTTCCTCGACGGTAATGCCGTGGAGGCCGAGAGCACCCATTTGAGGCCACAGTTCGCGCGGAAACCAGTCCTCCCGATCGACGCGGTCGGCAAGTGGCGCGATGTTTTCCCGCGAGAAGTCGGCAACACTGGCTCGCAGCATGTCGGCGGTCTCGCCAAGGCCGAAGTCGAAAGCGGCATCGCTGCGATTGCGCAAGACCGGGAGCCTCCAGGAATCCCGGAAGCTATGCCAAGGCCGCGGGACCGTCGAGCCCAATGGAAAAGCGGGCCGGCTTTCGCCGACCCGCTCTACCGTGGCCGATCATGCTGACCCGCCTGTTTTCCGTGAAAGCTCCGTCTCCACCCGCCAGATGGCGAGGCCTGCAACGTCTCGTTGACACCGCAGATAGGGTATCGTTCCAGAGCGCGCAGTGACGCCCGTCACACCCCTCGAAACTGTCTCAAAACGTCAGGAAACAGCCGCCTTCACTCCGGCAACGATGCGCTCGACCTCGTCGTCACGAAGGTCGGGATGGATCGGCAGACTGATCACCTCCCCTGCCAGCTGCTCAGCCACCGGCAAGGGCCGCTGGTTCATCTGCTTGAAAGCCGGATGCTGGTGCAAGGCGAGGCGATAGAAGAGTCCCGTACCAATGCCGGCATTTTCGAGATCGGCACGAATCCGGTCGCGATCCTTGGCGGGCACTCGAATTGTATAGAGAGCGAAGGCGCTTTCGTAGTCCTCGGGTATCGCCGGCACCGTTACCGACCGATACAGCATCCCGTCATAGCGCATGGCTATCTCGCGGCGCCGGGCAAGCTCTTCGTCGAAGACCGCCAGCTTGGCGAGGAGAATGGCTGCCTGGAGCGTGTCCAGCCGGCCAGTTAGCCCGAGACGCACAGCTTCGTCCCCGGTACCTTGGCGGCCGTGGGAGCGGATCGTGCGTACCGCCTCCGCCAGGTCATCGTTTTCAGTGAGAATCGCCCCGCCATCGCCGTAGCAACCGAGCGGCTTGGTCGGGTAGAAGCTGGTCGCCGAGATCGGCGCCAGTGCGCCCACCCGTTCGTCGCCGACAGCCCCACCAAAACTCTGCGCCGCATCGGCGAGCATCGTCACACCCGCGCTCTCGGCTATGATCGATATCGCGTCGTAGTTTGCGGGCAACCCGTAGAGGTCGACCGGCATCACAACGCGAGGAACGAAGTGTCCGTCGACTTTGACCTCAGCCAAAGCCCGCCGCAGGTCGGTGGGATCCATGTTGAAAGTCGCCGGGTCGACATCGACGAAGACCGGCATCGCCCCCACCGAGGCTACTGCGCCGGCAGTCGCGGCGAAGGTGAAGGCAGGCACGAACACTGCATCGCCTTTGCCGACCCCCATCGCCATCAGGGCGATCATCAGCGCATCGCGACCGCTCGACACGGCGATGGCATGGCGCGCGCCGGCATAGGCAGCCAGGCGCTTCTCAAGGAGGTCGACTTCCGGGCCGAGGATGAACTGGCCATGTGCCAGCACCTGGTCCATCCGCGCGCGAATGTCCGTCTCCAGCCGTGCGCGCTGGCGTTGCAGGTCGAAGAGCTGGATGCGGCTATCGGGCGCGAGGGCCAGTGCGGCGAAGGTACGCGCCGCGGAACGGGTTGGCGTCATTGAAACTTCCCTGTAAGGCGGCGCCCTGCCGCAATTGCCGACAGAATAGCATCGGCGACCGCCAGGGCCGCAAGTCCGGCTTGCCCATCGACCATGGGCGCCCGCCGGTACCGAACGCTGTCTATGAAATCCGCGATCTCGGCGGCAAGGTTGTCCGATGCGATAAGCGGAACGGTCTCGGCACGGTCGCCGCTTGGGGATCGCACCGTCTCGGTCAGGCTCTGCGCCGACAAATCGGCCGCCAGATGCTTGCCCCGCTCCGAGACCAGAAGCGTGCGCTGTGCCTTTTCCGCGACCCGGCTGGCAGCAAGCGTCGCCACGGCGCCATCGGCGAAAATCAACCGTGCCTCGGCAACGTCGTTGCGGCGCGTTACCACTGACTCGCCGCTTGCCTCAACCGAGACCACCGGCGCGGCTGCGAGCGTCAGGACGAGGTCGATGTCGTGGATCATGAGGTCGAGCACGACGTCGACATCGACCGCGCGGCCGCTCCAAGGGGCGCGGCGCACGCACTCCATCAGAGTTGGGGCGGTCACCCGCTGGCGAAGCGCCGCGAACGCGGGCGCGAAACGCTCGATATGCCCAACTTGCAGCACGGCTCCCGCCTTCGCTGCCCGTGCGACAAGATCGGCCGCGTCGCGCGTATCGGCAGCAATCGGTTTCTCGACGAGAACGTGAACGCCAGCGTCGATGAAGTCGCCGGCGACAGCATGATGCAGACTTGTTGGCACCACGATGGAGACCGCGTCCACTTTGCCGATCAGGGAGCGGTGGTCGCTGAAGCCCTCGACGCCGTGTGCGTCCGCTGCGGCAAACGCCCGCGCACGGTCGGCGTCGGCGACGGCAACCAGCCGCGCCGCCTTCTGAGCCGCAAAGTGACGAAGATGCCTCGAACCGAAGTAGCCGAGGCCGACAACCCCTACTCTTACCGGCTCGCTGTCTGGTACGGGCTGAATGTGCCCCTCCGACCCCGAATCTCGAATCTCAGCGGGACAGTGGGCCAGCCGACCTGCAAAGTCGACCTTGGGCGCACGGCCGCAGGTAACAAATTGCTGCGGCGCGATACATCCAGCGACAGACGCTTTCCGCAACAAACAGCGAATTTCGCCGCTGCCTCTCGAGCAATCACCGATGGGGGGTTCTAAGGAGGGCCATCAGTGCCCCTCCGGCCAACAGGCCCCAGAACGCCGAACCGATGCCCAGCACGACAATGCCGGAAGCCGTCGTAACGAAGGTGACAACGGCCGGGAGACGATCCTCCTGATGGGCGAGAGCCGCGGAAGCCACCGAGGCGAGGGTGGCAAGAAGGGCCAGTCCCGCAACGGCCTGGATGAGCAAAGGCGGGGACGCGACAACGAAGGCAGCGGCAAACCCTGCACCGGCCGCGAGGACAAAGTAAGTCGCGCCGCAAACCACCGAGGCAATCCAGCGCCGCGCCGGATCGGGATGCGCATCCGGTCCGGCGCAAAGCGCAGCCGTGATGGCCGCAAGGTTGATGGCGTGACCGCCGAAGAAGGCAATCGCGGCGCTGCCGATACCCGTCGACAAGAAAAGCGGACCCACCGGCGGCTTGAAGCCGTTGGCGTTGAACACGGCCAGGCCAGGTACGTTCTGCGAGGCCATCGTCACGAGGAACAGCGGCACGGCTATGCTGACCAGCGCCCCCGGCGAGAACGTCGGCATGACAAAGATCGGAAGCGGCCAGACGGCGAGCAAGGAAGCCGGCGGCAGCGGCGTTGCGAAGCCTATGACCGCCACCGTGACGATGACCGCCAGGGGCACCGCATAGAGACGAGCGAAGCGTAGAGCGACGGCCCAGACGACAATGATCGGCAAGGCGAGGAGCGGCATCTCGCCGGCAGCCCGAACCGGAGCCAGGCACAACTCGAGCAGGATGCCCGCAAGCATCGCGTTGGCGAGCGGCATCGGGATCGCAGCAACCACCCGGCCGAACGGGCGCCATAGCCCCGCCAAAATCATCAATACCGCCGCCGCCAGGAACGCGCCAACCGCAGCACTGAAGCCGCCTGCCGACGCACCCGTGGAAATCAGAAGCGCCGCACCCGGTGTCGACCAGGCGACCGTAATGGGCATCCGGTACCGAAAGCTGAGGACGATACTCAGCAGGCCCAAGCCAAGTGACGCGGCGAAGAGGCCGGACGCCGCCTCGGCCGGCGACGCGCCAACCGCCGTCAGGCCGGCAAGGATGATCGTGAAGGAACTCGCGAAGCCGACGAACGCCGCAAGAATCCCGGCCGACACCGGCTGGAGAAGCGAGCCCCCCGAAGCTGGCACCGGGGTATTCGAGGAGGACAATGTATGCTCCGGATAGCGGTCGGCCGGTCCAGGGAACTTGCCCGAACGGGCTGGCAATAGGCAATTCCGGCCGGCGCCGCAACCGCGTCCGCCATTGGGCAACCGCAGCCGCGTCCGCTAAGAAGTGGGGAAAGATTCCCGGTCGGGTCAGGAAGTGACGATGAAGGATATCCTCAGCGAACTCGAGGCGCGGCGCGCCAAGGCGCGCCTGGGTGGCGGCGAGAAACGCATCGCGGCCCAGCACAAGCTCGGCAAGCTGACGGCCCGCGAGCGCATCGAGGTGCTTCTCGACGAAGACTCATTCGAGGAATTCGGCATGTTCGTCGAACACCGCTCGGCCGATTTCGGCATGGACGACACCCGCATCGCCGGCGACGGCGTCGTCACCGGCTGGGGGACGGTGAGCGGACGGCCGGTCTTTGTCTTTGCCAAGGATTTCACTGTATTCGGCGGCTCCCTGTCGGAGGCTCACGCCGAAAAGATCCAGAGAATCCAGGACATGGCCTTGAAGAATGGCGCGCCGATCATCGGCCTCTACGACGCCGGCGGCGCGCGCATCCAGGAGGGCGTCGCCTCACTCGGCGGCTATGCCGAAGTCTTCCAGCGCAACGTCCTCGCGTCGGGCGTCATCCCGCAGATTTCGGTGATCATGGGCCCCTGCGCCGGCGGCGACGTCTACTCGCCGGCCATGACCGACTTCATCTTCATGGTGCGCGATACCTCCTACATGTTCGTGACCGGACCGGACGTGGTCAAGACGGTCACCAACGAGACGGTGACCTCCGAGCAGCTCGGCGGCGCTTCGGTTCACACCACCAAATCGTCGATCGCCGACGGCGCCTACGACAATGACGTGGAGGCGTTGTTGCAGATGCGCCGGCTGATCGATTTCCTGCCGGCCTCCAACACCGGCGAAATCCCCGAGATCGAATGCCACCAATCGGTCGCAGAGTACGACCTTTCCCTCGACCGGCTGATTCCCGACAATTCCA